>JAYWHS010001142.1:0-6900 GCA_043777635.1 Kofleriaceae bacterium
GCTGCCACCGTTGGGCACCTCGGGCGGCATCAGTGGCGAACCCGATGAAGACACAGGCTACTTTGCCTATACCTCGTTCACCGAGCCGCAAGTCATCTACAAAACCTCGATCAAGACCGGCAAAGTTACTGAATGGGCCCGAATCAAGTTGCCGATCGACACCACGCAGTTTGAAACCGAACAGGTATTTTATCCGTCGAAAGATGGCACCAAGATTTCGATGTTTCTGTTGCACAAAAAAGGTACGCCGAAAAATCGCACCAACCCGACGGTGCTGTATGGCTATGGCGGCTTCAACGTGAACCTGACGCCTGCGTTTGCGTCGTCACGCGCGGTGTGGTTGGAAAACGGCGGCATGATCGCCATTCCTAATTTGCGTGGCGGTGGCGAATACGGCGAAGACTGGCATCGCGCCGGCATGAAGGCCAACAAACAAAATGTCTTCGACGATTTTATCTACGCTGCCAAATTTCTGATTGCCGAAGGCTGGACCTCACCCGACCACTTGGCCATTCAAGGTGGCAGCAACGGCGGCTTGCTCGTCGGTGCCGCCATGACTCAAGCGCCGGACTTATTCAAAGTTGCGCTATGTGGCGTGCCGCTGCTCGACATGATTCGCTACCACATGTTTGGGTCGGGCAAAACCTGGATTCCTGAGTACGGCTCGGCCGAAAACCAAGCCGATTTCGCTGCGATCTATGAGTACTCACCGTATCGGCGCGCCGTCGACGAAGGCGCCCGCAAATATCCAGCGTTGCTGATGACCACCTCCGACCACGACGATCGCGTCGACCCAATGCATGCGCGCAAACTGGCGGCGCAAATTCAATTTGCCCAAGTTGGCACAGCGCCCGTGTTGTTGCGGATCGAACGCAATGCTGGCCACGGCGGCGCCGACAACGTGAAACAAGCGGTTGAACAAACTGCCGATACCTGGGCGTTCCTGTTGTCTCAATTGCAATAACCGAACGTGATCCGGCCCCGCTTCGCTCGTTCGCTTCATTTCTGGGCCCACATCGATAGAATAAAGTGCGGCCAACTGCGGTACACATTGCATGATGCAATGTCGCCGCGCTACTGCACCTTTCTTTGTTGCCCTTTGCGGATGTGTCGCTGTGGCCTGTAGCGGCGGCACCAAACATACCCGGCCCTACGCTGAGCCCAAGGTGGCAGAGGTCATCGCCAAGCTGGCTGCAGCCCGCGCCCGCATTACCTCGTTTAACGCTGAAAGCGTGATGGACTATTGGCTTGGCAAAGACCGGGTCAAAGGCACCGTGCTGGTGATGGGCATGCCAGGCGCTAAAGTGCGATTTAATGCGTTGTCGCCGGCCGGTGACAGTCCGATTTTAGACATGGCCTGCAACGGCCAAGACTTCACGCTCGTCGATATTCAAAATAATTGCAGCTTAGCCGGGCCGTGCAATGCAGACTCGATTGCGCAGTTGTTGCGGGTGCCGATGACGCCCGACGATTTTTTCTATTTGGCCATGGGCCAAACGCCGATGCTCAACAATGGCACCGACGTTACTGGCACGGTAACCTGGGACGCGGCAGCCGGGCTTGAGCGGGTTGAACTCAAAGCCGCCAGCGGTAGCCAAACGCTGGTGATTGATGCGCGCGATGGCCACTGGGATATCCGCAAAAGTGAATTGCGCAACGCTTCCGGTAAGATGATCTGGTCGGTCGAGAATACCGATTTTGATGTAGTCACCAACGAGGCTGGCGCGAGCTTTCGCTTACCCAACAAAACCCGGTTTCAATCACCATCGGAAAAAGCTGATCTGTTAGTCGACTGGCAAGAACGCACGGTAAATCAGCCAATTACCGACGACAAATTCCAGCTCACTGCACCAGCTGGGCTGCCAATGTGCGGTAGCAAAACTGCACCCGGGCCAGCTACGGTGAAATGACATTGCCGTTTTTTGCAGTGGCTATCATTCGTGATTCCAACTAGGGTTCGCACGAATATGATGTTGCGAGTGCGTCCTTACATGCGGGCACTGTCGGTAAGCCTGGCGGCGCTGGTTTTGCCGGTGTGTGGCAGTGGCTCGTCGGCGCAACGGCCGCCGGTACGCGCAAACTCGACTGCCAACCAAAACAACAGTAGTCAGCCATCGCCGTCGGTCGAGCGCGATGCGCAGAGTGCCGTCACGTCGGTGCTCGCCCAGTATCTCAATTTGTCGATCGGACGCCGCCATGAATCGGCGTATGCGTTGTTATCCGATAAAGACCATCGTGCACGCGCGTGGATTACCTACGTAAACGCTGAACGTGAGGCCGACCGACTGCGCGACCAAGTGGGCTCGCTAGGCCAGCCGAAGTTCAAAATCACGTGGCTCAAAGTTGGCGCAGGTACGGCCACCGGCATTGTGCGCCTCACCACCGGCATCGGCACCAGCAAGTTGCGCTTCATCTTGCTGCGCGAATCTGGCAGCTGGAAGATCGACTATGAAAATTCGTGGCAGCCAGTAGCCGAAGCTGCGGGCACCACCGACTAAGGTAAGGACTTGTGCACTATCGCAGCTACCAATCGCGATCTACCCAACCTGGTGGAGCGTGGCGAATTTGGCGCTGACCTCTATCAGCGGCTGGCGATCCTGAAAGTTGAATTGCCGACTTCGCGATGCTGTTGCGGCCGGGCGTTTTAGTCTACGCAGTTCAGTCGAACAACTCGAAGCTGCTGCGCTGCGCATTGCATGGCAACTAGCTCAAACGCTACGGTATTGATTCGTAACTACTTGCGCTTCGACGCTGCACGCTGCGGCTGGACCCACGCTTTCGCGCCATCGCTACGGGTGATGGTGGCACGCAAGTAACCGTGGCTTGGCACCGCGCGACTCGCAGCGTTGCCATCAATCGTTGCAACGATCTTGCCGTCTTCGATAAATTCGATCTTGGTTGCCCCCGCTCCGAGCGTTCGCTCGTTCGCTCCATTTTTTGGCCCCGCTCCGAGCGTTCGCTCGTTCGCTCCATTTTTGGGGCCCGCTGCCGGTTGCATGGTTGCAACTTCAACGGTTAACACACCGTCGACAACGTGAAGTTTCGACAACAACACCCCGGTCGACGCATAAAATTTTCCAGCCCGCAGTGCGGCCAAAATCTCTGCCGGCTTACGCCGTGCGTTCACTACCACAAAACCGCCACCGGCTGGATACTTGCCGCCAGCGTCGTCGTAGTCGTGCGCATCGTCAGAGGCTATTGCCCACGCCGTAAGCCCTTGCTGCAACACGCCATCCCATAATACTTCCATTGACGGATGCGCTGCATCGCCAGCATTCCACGTTGCAAACTGCACGTTGGCAATTTCAAGCAACTGTGCACCGCCGCGCACGGTGGCTTCGAGCACCGGCGCAGTCATGCCCCAATGCCATTGCGGATGGTTGAGTTGCACCAGCGCATGGCGGCCAAGCTTGCGAATGGTGGCGATGGCTTTAGCATATTTGACGATGCGTGCCGGTTCTTTGTGAGCCGCCCAGGCAATTTTGCCAATCGGCCGGTCAGTGACGCCGATGCCATTAACGTGAATTCGGCATTTCAAGGGAGCCTCCGCTCCAAGGCCTGACCCAATTGCTGGCGGATCACAATTATCAGGGTTGTTGGTCAATTCCACGCCCGCCAATACGATCAAGCCTTTGTCCGGATTTCGGACATAAGGTTTGCCCTGGGTGTCAGATCCAGATTTCGCTTCGGTCACGCGATTGTGGTCGGTCAAGACGATAAAGTCATAACCGTGCCGTTCGTACCAGGCGATAACGTTAGGCACTGAAGTCGAACTATCGCCTGACGGTGCGGCATGTACATGCGTTGAACCTTGCAGCCATGGCAATGCATTGAGCGCCTTCGCGGGCGATGGGCGCGCCGGCGTTGATGCGAGCGGCCTGGAGATTGGGGATGGGGATGGGGACGCTGGCGCAGCGTCGTCTGCTTGCACAACCGTCACGGCTTGCACGAGACACCCGACGACGATCAGCAGCGCATGTCGCCGCACTTACCGCCAGCCTGGGTCAAGACTGTCGGGAGTATCGAGAGCCGTGGCCCCTTCGGCGGAAAGATTGCTCACCACGCCCCAGTGTAGCTTGCGCCACGAGGTCCGGGTCGCTAAAAACATCGCCAGGGCATCGGTCAACATGCGGCGCTCGAACGGTCGAGTGCGAGCGAAATCTACCAGCTCCGTTGGATCCTCTTTGAAGTCATGCACAAACGGTTCGCCGACTCGCGGTACACGGATTTTCCAACGGCCCAAGCGCATCGTATGGGCGTATTCGTACATCGACGTGTACGACGGCCGAACCCAGCCCCGGCCGACACCGTTGGCCAAAGGCAGCAACGAACCACCTTGGGCCGATGCAAAAATCGGCTGGTCCAAGGCATCCAGCATGGTCGGCAACAGGTCAACCCCATCGGCGCCCTCGTCGATAAAACCGCCCGGAATCAAAGCAGGATAATGAATCAACAGCGGCACCCGGGTCAGCGTGTCGCGCAGCGAGCCACCATGACCACAACGTTTGTCTTCGAAAAGTTCTTCACCATGATCAGCGGTGACGATCAACATGGTTTGATCCCAAATGCCCCAGGACTTGAGCTGTTTGACGAACCGGCCAAGTTGATTGTCAGCGTAGCTAATCGCGCTGTCGTAGATCGCTCGCAATCGCTCAACATCACGCGGCGGTGGAATAATCGCGCAACCCATGGAGCCCGGTCGAAATCCGAGTTCCTTGGCAGTGCCAAAATCTTGAAAGGGGCCATCATATGGGCCCGGTGAGTAGGTCGAAATCCACGGTTTCCGGGCGATCCACGGCCCATGCGTATCGATAGTCCCCATAAAAATAAACGTTGGATCTTTGCGCAGCGCATCGAGGCGCTTCAACACGACATCGACGATTTGTTCGCCGTAGATGATGCCGTTGATGATGCCTTTTTCGCGCATCATATTGCGGAACTCGGTGAAGCCGCGACTGTAGCCACCGTCGGCATTTACGAAACCGTTGCCGGTAGTCCCCGACGTCAGCAAGCCGGCTTGGGTCAGCTCGGTGCCAAGAACATTAAAGCGCTTGTCGATTTTATACGAGCCACCGACGCCCGCCATCCGCACGTTGTGCACGGCTGGATAGAGCGATGTCCAGACGCTCGAATGCGAGGTCTGCGATTCATTGCCTTGCACGTAGTATTGCCGAAATGCTGCGCCAGTTTTGGCAAGCTCATCAAAGTTTGGGGTTTGCGCGCGCGCGCCTGGCGTAAATGTCGGGATACGATCAGCGCGCAATGCGTCCATCACCCACAGCACAATATATTTTGGCGGAGCGTTGGCTGGCACCTGCGGCGCTGCACCATGCAAGGTTACCGCTGCGTTGCGAATCGTTACCGATTCACATTCCCGCGCCGTGATCGTCAACCGCACGACCTGGCCAGCGAACTTGGTCAAATCAAGCCGTGCCGCTGGACCTTTAAGATTACCGCCGACGAAAGAACCGTCATTGATGGTGGCGCGAACTTCGGCGACGCAAGCAGAGCTAGCGCCGCCAACATCGGCGAGTAAATGCGCGCCTTCAGGCACGCTCACAAACCAAGCGACTCCAGCGCCAGCACGCCGCAATTCCAGCTGATTAAGTTTGGCATCCCATACTGCGAGCGCCTTGGGATCAGCGTCGGTTAACTTCACGGTTGAGACCCGCAGCCAATCGATGGCAAACGGCGGCGGCGGTGCGTCAACTGGCGCGACCGGAGCAGCAGCTGTAGTTGACTTTTTGACAATACGCGGCGCACGCGGTGCCGACGCCGCCCGAGTTTCAAGTACCAACTGATTTTCGCCTTGTACCAACCGACCTGCGGGAACCGGCAGCTCGAAGGTTTGCCAGCCACCCACCATAATGGCTTTGGCAATTGGTTGGCCGCCAAGCTTGAACGTTACCGTGGTGCCGGTGGTCGCCACCGCGCGAATCGTCAACAACGTTGCGCTGGCTTGATCACCTGCGATCGGAATCGACAGACTCGCGCCTGAGGCGGGTACCGCGACGCGGGTACCGTCGACGATTCGGCCAAGTTTCCAGCGCCGCACCGGCAAACCGAAACCAGCGTAGCGTACAAAGCCAGGATCGCTTGCGCTGATCAGTAAATCACCGTCAACGATGCGGTGCGCTAGCGCACGATTATCGACCAGGTTCCACACCGGATGCTCAACGCGGGCAGCTGTCACAGGTGACGGCCGAGCATCGACCGGCGCAAGGATTCCATCGCCGAGCGTGGCATCAACGGTCACGGCAGCGACCGGCGCATCCTGCTGCCGAGGTTTTGATTTTCCTTTGCAGCCGACGCTCAGCGAGCCGAGACCCAGCCCTAGTACCAGCAATACGCCCGCAGGTAAGCGCTGCATTACTTTTGTTTATCGCCTTTAACTAACGCGGCAAACGGGTTGTTCACAAAGCCAGCGATACCAAACCCAGCTTGTTCATCGCGGCGCGGTGCGTCGGTGCGCGGCCCACGATCATCGCGACGTGGACCATCATTGCGTGGTCCACGGTTGTCACTGCGCGGGCCGTCGAAACGCGGGCCACCGCGATTGTCACTGCGTGGAGCACCATCGGTGCGTGGTCCACCTCCATCGGTACGTGGCCCGCGATTATCTGGTCGTGGCCCGCGATTATCTGGCCGTGGCCCGCGATTATCTGGCCGTGGCCCACCACCGTCGGTGCGTGGCCCGCGATTATCTGGCTGCGGCCCTCGGGTATCAACGCGTAGCGCACTCTCGGTGTTCTGCCCTTCGGTTGGCGGCACAGTGCCTTCAGCGCGCAGCACATTACCGTCGGTGCGTGGGCCGCGATTACCGCGATTGTCGGGACGCGGGCCGCGATTATCCGGGCGTGGTCCGCGATTATTCGGGCGTGGCGCGTTATCGGTGCGCAC
>JAYWHS010001143.1:0-6894 GCA_043777635.1 Kofleriaceae bacterium
GTTGCTAACAAAATGCACGGTCCATGAAAATCAAGCCGGGGCCGGGCGCACAAAGCGCGTCAGCCCCCACGCGCGGGCCGCGATATCTGCCACATCACCACCTACGGTTGACACCAAGGGTGAACCGGTTGGCCGCCGCCGCGTGTGTAACAGATCCGGCAACGACACCACCTTGGCCGCATCGGCCACGCGTAACTCGCCAGACGTAAACGTGCGGTACTCAAACATACGCGCGCACCAGGCACCACAGCCGCCTGCCGTTGGCAACTAGAGTCCACGTCGGTGGCCAACACCCAGCAAGTGCTCGGCAAGCCGCGCATGCCTGCGGTAAGAACCTGCAAGACACATCTGCTGACCAAACGGACCCACGTCGAAATGATGAATCGCGAACTATGCAACACAGCCCAGATGAGTGGTCAACTCTCCGGGCTATCTTGTAGCACTGACGTCACGCCAGATATCTGGCGCTACTCCACTGCAATCGTTAACTTATTCGGCGGCTTCGTCAGCTTTAGCAATGACAGATTTGCCATTGTAAAAGCCACACTGCATGCAAATGCGATGCGGGATACGCGGCGCTTCACAATTAGGGCAGGTTTGCACCTGTGGACGGTTTTCGCCTGAGCGCCGCATCCATGCGGAGCGCTGATGAGCGGTTAGAGCGGGACCACGACGTCGTTTCTGCAGTGCCATAAGGGGAGCACTTGTGCCAGTTCACGAAGGCAATTTCAAGCTCTTTAGGACAGACAAACGCGGATCAATTGGTTTCTCGCACGTACATTTGCCCTTGTTGAGGTCCGTTCCGCACTGCGAGCACAGTCCCTGGCAGTCTTCCTGGCACAATGGAGCGTACGGGATGGCCAAAACGAACTGTTCGCGGAACAAAGGCTCCAAATCGATGTTTTCGCCGTCATAGCCAAATAGGTCCAGATCCCCCTCAGCCAGAGGCTCTTCTTTGTCTTCGACTTCAACTTCCGGCTCGGCTTCGGCACCCGCCACCGGCTTAACTTTCCGGTGTTTACCGCGTACCGGCGCTGGTTCAGGCTCCGGCTCGGGCGCGTTGTCATCCGGCAGTTCGCTGTGTGGCATGAACGTCACGCGCAGCTGCTCGTCAATGTCTAACCGTGCCGGAGCCACGCAGCGCGAGCACGCAACGATGACGTGGCCTTTGAATGGGCCCACGACAAATACGTGGGTGCCATCAATGTGGATATCGAACTCGCCGTGGCCAGCACCCGCAGCGGGATCATCCGCAGGCGCATTCAGGGCTTCACGCATCGGTAGGCCTTTTACCGAGTCGGCAACAAACGTAGAAGAACAAGTGAACGCGCGGTGCACAGGCAGCTCGCGAACAGGAACCAGATACGGACGCACTACACGCATAAGAGTCGCAGTATAGATTCCAGCGACCAACTGTCAACGGGCTGGTGCCCGTGCCACTGCGGTAGTTGCGTACTGGCCTGGGATTTTGCACCTGAGCCGGTTTTCGAAAATTTGCTATCACCCGCCAACTCTGTGAGCGTACCGCCATGGGCAAAACAACGTTTTCCGCACTGTGCATCGGATGGGCGGCAGCCTTAGCCAGCTGTGCACCCAAAGTCGTGATGGTGCCGCATCCTTTTGATGAGGATTTAACACCCATCCAGAAAACCACGGAGCAAGACAACTCGCCGGTGGCATCGACCAAGCCGCGTGCCAAACTGCGCGACGGCAATATCAAGCGCAGCGCCTTGCTAGTGGTGCTTGATGCTGGCCCTGCGGCTTTCTTGCATGATCTCGATGTCACCGCGTTGCATACCGAGCAACAATTTAACGGCTGGCAAATTAGTCAAATTACCAATCCCAAGTCGCCCGTTGCGCTCGCCGATATCGTCCGTGATGACATTGTGATTGCGGTCAACCACATGCCGTTAGGGCGACCTGATCAAATGATGGCGGCGTGGCAAGCGTTGCGCACCGCGCCTGAGCTATTGGTAGATCTTGACCGCAACGGCCAGCAGTATGTTTTGCAGTTCGTCATCGAGAACGACGTTGTAGCTACGCCCGTCGCGCCAGCTACGCCAGCCACGCCACGGGCCAAAATCAACTAGCGATGATTCACGGTAACGCGGCGCAGTACCATCGCCTCAAGAATCAATCGCCACCACCTTCGCTGCTGCACCAAATGCTGGCACCACCACCGTGAACGCCGCGCCCTGCCCCACGGCGGATTCCAAGGTCACCGTTGCACCCAGCAAACTACACAGTCGTTTAACCAACGTCAGGCCCAAGCCAACACCACCATAGCCGCGCTCGTCGCCGCCATCAACCTGCCGAAATGGCTCGAAGATCGCGGCATGATCTTGTGATGAAATTCCGATGCCGTTGTCAGCGACGGTTAGTCGCAACAACGCGCCGTCGTTAACTGCGCGTACTTCGACGCGGCCACCGGTCGGCGTGAATTTAGCGGCGTTCGCGATGAGATTTACCAAGATATGGGCTAACCAGCGCGAATCAGAAAATACCGAAATACCCGGCGCCACGGTTAACACCAAGACTTGTTTTTTGGTGGTCAGCATCCAGCCGACCGATGCCGCAACGTTTTCGATCAGCCCGCCGACATCAACATCGTCGGCGTGGACATCTAGGTTGCCAGCGTCGGCGCGGGTCAGGTTGAGCAAATCGTCGACCAAAATAAGCAAGGCCGACGCACTGCGACCTATGGCCGTGCAGACATCACGCTGTTTGTCGGTGATTGCGCCATACACACCTTGAGTCAACAGGTCGCTGAGGCCCACCACGCCATGAATCGGCGTGCGTAATTCGTGGGTGAGCGATGCCACAAACTGACTGCGCTGAATACCTGCTTCGATAAGCTCGGCAGTGCGCTGCGTCAGCGCATGCTCCTTGGCACCCAGTAAGCGTAGCGTCGCAGTAGTAAAGATCGTTGGCACCCCAACCACGAAAGTGCAGTACGCGATCGCCGTGGCCACGAAGCCCCAGCTTGGGACGCCGGTCGCACCACCGACGACATTGGTCGGTGGCAGCACTTCGGCCGCAATGAGCAGTACCATCGCCGCATACAACAGCACCGTCACCGCTGTCGCGACCAGCGTCACGCCCAAATTCGACAACAACGCTAACACCACAATTTCGATCACATAAATCGGCAAAAGCGGACTAACCGGGCCGCCGGTCAAATAGATCGCTGCGGTCATCAACACTACGTCGGCCAGCGTGTTTAGCCCTTGGGTTTCGAGCACCGCAACGCGCTGATGCCATGACCACCAAGCCAACGTATTGGTGACAACTTTGATCAGCACCAACGTAAAAAACGCCCAGCGCCAAGGTGAAATATTGAACATTGCAGCAGCGGTCGCGAGAGCACCAAAGCCGACGGCAATCGCGTAGCCACTGGTGATCCCAAACCGCAACTTGTCGCGAAACGGCGGCGTGGCCAGCTCGGCCATAAACGCAGGATAGGCCATGGCTACACGCTGCCGTTGGTTGGCGGGCCGATCAACCGTACGACATCGGCTAACAAGCGTTTGAGGTCGAATGGCTTGGCTAAATATCCATCGGCCAAGCCGCCGAGTTTGCCATTGCGTTCAACTTGATCGTGCTGCGAATAGGCCGCACTCATCATCAGCACCATTCGCTTGGCGTTGCGCGCTTTGATTTCGCGACAGACGTCGAAGCCATTTTTGCCGGGCAGCTGCACGTCGAGTAGCACCAACCCAGGTTCGACGTTTGCGCACATCGCCAGCCCGTCGGCAGCGGTTGCAGCGGCGTACATTTGATAGCCATTGGCAGCTAAATAGTCGACCAGAATCATTTGATTTATAGGATCGTCCTCGATTACCAAAATACCAGGCACGCATTAAAGGTACCGCAGCGGCGCGCCGTGATCACGCACCAAGGCGCCGCTTGTTTCTAGTAGCGGCACCCGATATGCTGCGAGCTGTTTTTCGTGACTACCACTTCTAGCCCTGCCGCACTGCCGCCATTGCCTCCGCCGAAACTCGGCCGCCAATGGTACGCGTGGATGCCTGGCGTCGCCACGTTGGCGCATTACCAGCGCGCTTGGCTCTTGCATGATGTGGTAGCCGGCCTAGTGTTGACGGCGGTACTGATTCCCGTCGGCATGGGATACGCCGAGGCCTCGGGGGTTCCGGCGATTTTTGGCCTGTACGCAACCATCGTGCCGCTGTTGGTCTACGCCGTGCTGGGCCCGAGCCGAATCATGGTGCTTGGGCCCGACTCCACCCTTGCCGCCGTGATCGCTGCGCTGATCGTACCGTTGGCAAGCGGCAACATCGAACGCACCATCGCGCTCGCCGGTATGTTGGCCATACTATCAGGATGCTGTGCACTGATCATTGGCCTGCTCCGCCTTGGCTTGGTCGCCGACTTACTTTCAAAGCCAATACGCATCGGCTTTCTCAATGCGATTGCAGTAACCGTGATCATCGGCCAGTTACCCAAACTACTCGGCTTTTCAGCCAAGGCCGATACGTTGCAGCAACGGGTATCGGTCGTCGTGCAAGGAATTGCCGATTGTAAAATCAATCCTACTGCGGTGGCCATTGGCATCACCTGTTTGGTTTTGATCGTGGCACTCAAACGAATTCGCCCAAGCTTGCCTGGCGTCCTGCTCGCGGTGCTTGGTGCAACGCTAACGGTGACCCTATTCGACTTGGGCCAAAGCGCACAACTTTCGGTTGTCGGCACGCTGCCACAAGGTCTACCGGCGTTTGTGGTGCCCAACGTTTCATTGCACGATGTCGTGCAGCTCATGCCCGGTGCCGTACTCATCGCACTGCTGTCATTTGCCGACACCAGTGTCTTGTCACGGGCGTTGGCGCAACGCGGCAGCTACCGTGTCAGCCAAAACCAGGAAATGATTGCGCTCGGCGCGGCCAATATCACCGCTGGACTATTTCAAGGTTTCTCAATTAGCAGCAGCGCGTCGCGAACCCCGGTGGCTGAGTCGGCGGGAGCGAAAACTCAACTCACTGGCGTCATCGGCGCACTCGCGATCATTTTGCTGCTGCTGGTTGCCCCTGCGCTGGTGAAAAATCTACCGACCGCCGCACTAGCCGCTGTCGTTATTTCAGCATGTTTGTCGTTCGCCGACGTGGCCGGCATGTGGGCGATGCGGCGCCAAAGCCGACTTGAATTTGGCCTTGCCGTGCTTAGCTTTTTAGGCGTCGCCCTCATCGGTGTAGTCGAAGGCATCTTCGTTACCATCGCGCTGAGCATTATGATTTTGGTTTGGAAAGTTTGGCATCCGTATTCGGCGGTGCTGTTACGCGTCGACGGTCAAAAAGGTTATCACGACGCACTACGGCACCCCGAAGGTCGCGCCGTGCCGGGCTTGGTGCTGTTTCGATGGGATGCGCAACTGTTTTTTGCCAACGCTGAAATCTTTCGCGACCGCGTCCTTGCAGCCGTCGCCACTGCACCAACGCCCGCGCATCGTGTCGTGGTTGCCTCGGACGCCATCACCGACATCGACCTGACCGCTGCCGAAACTCTAACGACGCTCTTTATCGAATTGCGCGACCGCGGCGTCGAACTGTGCTTCGCCGGTATGAAGGGCCAAGTCAAAGACCAACTCCGCGAGTACGGATCCTTGACGGTGATCGGCAGTGATAGCTTCGCTCCAACCGTTGGACGGGCCGTGAATCTGTACCGCGAGACCCATCACGTTGTATGGAAAGATTGGGACGAAGACTAGTGCCAATGCCGCTCACATAAAGAATTCGAATAGGATCCTCAGCAGTCGCAAGGTCTTACTCGGGACTCGGACGTCGGGACTCGGCTGACGGCAACGGAGCCTTATCGACGACGCACCAAGGCGGTGGTCATCGCAGCAACGCTACCGGCCAAGGCCCGTGCCGCGAGATCCGCAAGGACATCGCAGCCGCAACATTGTGCGATGTCGAACACTGCTTCAACTTCGAAACGGAAGCATGTGGGATGTCCCAGTTCAGCTTGTTGCGCGCACCCAATGTTGGATTTGCCGTGGCCTGTGATTCGGCAACCGACTTCGCACCGAGCACTACGTGTCAGTCGCCGGGTACGCCACACGTAGTCGTGTGGGGCGATTCCATGGCGATGCATTTGGTCAGGGTTGCGCGCGGTTGTTCCCGAGGGCGTGGTGCAAGCCACCCGCAGTAACTGTGGTCCGTTCATTGAGGTAGCGCCATTGGACAACGGTACATTGACGCGTGCAGGGGCCACAGCCTGCGCTGGTTTTGGCCAATCTGTACTCGACTATGCACGCCGTACACCGACGATCACAACCGTGGTGTTGGCCAGTACATTTGAAAAGTACGCCAACCGCGATGCCGACGTATTGCGACACCAACAAGGCACCTGGAGGAAGGCTGCAGGCGGCCCGCAACAAGCCTCTGCGGATCTCGCCCAAACCGTGCAACAACGTATCGCCATGGGCAAACGCGTCGTAGTTGTCGCGCCACCGGCTCGTGCCGACGTCGATGTTGGAATGTGCTTGGAACGCGAGGCTCGCGGCAAACTCAACGTACGCGCGACCGGTTGTACGATTTTAGCGGCTAGCAAAAGTGCCAGACAAGGAGATGTGGCCGCGGCACTACAATCACGAGCCGCCATGCAGCTGGATGCCGCAGTGCAGGTGGTCGACCTCGCCGAGCCGTTATGTGACGCGACCCGTTGCCAAACCATCGTCGAGGCAACTCCGCTGTATCGTGACGACCGGCACTTCAGTGTGCTGGGCTCGGGGCTGCTGGCGCAACGCCAGCACTGGGACCGGTGGCTCAAATTTCCATCTACCGAAATCACACCGACGCCTCAAAGTCAGCGCAAGAACGTGAGCAGGTTTTGCGTGGACCTCGGCGTTGCTTGCATGAGCCAGCTCCGGCGAGCTATGTT
>JAYWHS010001144.1:0-6893 GCA_043777635.1 Kofleriaceae bacterium
CACCGGTTCGTTTGAAAGTGATCTGTATGTAGTTGTTGATACTGTCAGCGACTATTCAACAGCGATTCTTAGGTTGTTAAAGGACTTTGAAATGACGGAAGAGTTTGCTCGATGCAGAGTGGTCGTCGAATCAAACGGCGTGCTTGAGTGCAAGATAGTGGTTGACCCTGGCACGCAAAAGTTGTTGTTGGCCATCGGCGGAGATGGAGTGTCATCACCTGTGGGAATCTGTATAGCGCGCGAACTTACGTTGTATTTGTCGTCCCATGTCGTACCGGCCGGTGTGAAGTATGGACAAGCATATGCAAGTTATGAATGCACGACCGCGGGTGGCTAAATTAACCGTTGCAAGTTGTGGTCGCGTTAGGCTTTGCTGGCTAGCGAAACGCTGGCAAATGCGTCGGTCAGCGCAGTAAATACCGCTGCGATTCGAGGCACGCGGCGCAAGGTTCGGGGCGTTACCAAATACAATTCCAGCAACGGTGCAGCGGCAAAACCAGGCACCGGCAAGATCTGCAGCGCGGGATCGAAACGTTGCAGCACGGTGGGTAGTACAGCGACGCCAACGCCAGCACGCACAGCTTCATACTGGGCGTGAAACGACGACGTGGTGACCCGCGGCGTCGCTTGCAGCGCGCTGGCCCATTGTTGCTCCTCAGGTTGCGCGCCAGTGCGGGCGACAAAGATCCACGGCCAGCTCGACGGTGATTGGGTCGCCAGCCGACGGGCCAAGCGGCGATGGGCGATGGCAGCAGTGCGAAATGCCGCGACCCGCCGCACCAAGAGATCGCCTTTCGGTGGCAAGAAAAACCGGATCGCAATGTCGGCTTGACGGCGCGCTAAATCGGCGGGGTCGTCGGAGGTGACAAGTTCAATGTGTAAATTTGGATGAGCAGCCAATAGTTGCGGCAACACCTTGGGCAAAACAAATACACTCGCCACGGTGTCAGTCGTTGCAATTCGCACGGTGCCAGCAACGTCGTTGGCTTGCTGTGTCACCGCATCGTACAAATCATGCATCGCAGCTTGAGCGCGCGCACCTTCGGCAACTACGCGTTGGCCCAATGCGGTTGGCACCATGCCGGCATCGGAGCGATCAAGCAATAACGCACCGAGGCTGCGCTCCAGCGCTGCAACTCTACGAGACAGCGTCGATTGTTGCGCGCCTAAGGCCCGCGCCGCAGCACTAAACCCGCCGTAGCGCACTACGGCGGCAAAGATTCGAACATCGTCCCAACTGTGTGCAAGTTCACGATCGACGCGCATGGGCCGCAGCGTCGCACATTGTGGCCATGCAATTATGCATAGCTGTCATGCAATTGTGGTTGTAGCCAAAGATTGGCAGAGCCGTAACAGTAGCTGCATGAGTTCGATTCTTATTCTGCAGGCCCATCCCGACCCCGCATCATTTGTTGTCGCGCTGGCCCAGCACTACCAACAAGGTGCGCAATCGGCTGGAGCGACGGTAACGTGCATTGATGTTTCAACGTTGCAGTTTGATCCGGTGCTGCGCGGCGGCTTTGCGACGCCAATGCCAGACGAGCCGGACCTCGCGCAGGTACGCAAAGCCATCGCCGATGCCAAGCACGTGGTTTGGATGTTCCCAACCTGGTGGGTTGGCTTGCCGGCGGCACTCAAAGGGCTCATCGACCGATTGTTTTTGCCTGGCCAA
Source organism: Kofleriaceae bacterium (assembly GCA_043777635.1). Taxonomy (GTDB): domain Bacteria; phylum Myxococcota_A; class Polyangia; order Haliangiales; family Haliangiaceae; genus JABFXX01. The sequence goes on from JAYWHS010001144.1 coordinate 1,673, forward strand.
GCCTTTGTGTATGAAGGCGGGCCTTTGCCACGCGGCTTGATGGCCGGCCGCAGCTCGCGTTACGTCACCACGATGGATAGTCCGCGGCAGTGGTATTGGTTGGCTCATCGTCGAGCAATCGCGGCCAGCTTCGGCCGGGGCACGCTACGGTTTGTTGGCTTTGCGCCAGTGCGAGGTACCTTGCTTTACAGCGTGCGCACCATGATGGCCAAGCGTCGTGCTGCATGGTTGCAAAAAATGCAACAGCTCGGCCGGCGTGATGCAGCGAAGTTGTTGCAGCGTTAAGCTAGGGCGCTAGTTCGGCTTTAATGGTAGCCGGTAGGCGCGTCCACAAATCGAGGGTGTCATAGGCTTTCGGCATGTCGGGACACTGCGCATTAACGCCGCACACTGCGACTACGTAACAGCCGTTTTCTTCAACGTAGCGCTGGCTCGATGAGCGCGAGTGCATACCGACGAGTAATCCTTGTTTATCGAACAAGCCACAACCTGAGTTGCCACCGAAAACATCGGCGTCGTGTGGCACCATAAATTCTAACGCTGCATCAAGCACTTTACCTTCAGCGATTTTCAATGGCAGGCCACTGGGATGACCGATGACTGCAACCGAAGTACCAGCAGCAAGCTTGGCGCTAATGTTGAATTTGGCTGGAGTGCGACCGACCACCGCACGGTCGAGGCGAATTATCGCGTAGTCTACGGCTTCTTTTTCCGAAGCACCTATTTTCTCGGTGAGTTCGCGGGCGACGATTTCTTTGCAGGTGTACACGTTGTCGGTGGGGATGTTGCTGACGATGTTGTTGAGCGTGCCGCTGGCCGGTTTGCTGTCGTAGCCGAGGCCAAACACAAAACTAACATTGCTACATGAGCGCAAACAGTGGCCGGCTGTCACGACTAAATCAGGTCCAATCAAGGTACCCGAACAGTAGGCGGGCGTTGGTTGTGTGGCGAAGCGTTGATTTTTACACAAATGCGCGCTGGCTTTGAGACTCAGCACGTTTGGGATTGAAAAATTGCCGTCGGCTTTTTTCTCTAGCGTGTTGGTGTCGATCAAACCACCTTCGGTGCGTGACGCTTCAAACAGCGGCGTGCCGCGATAGGCGTACAATTCTTTGCGGTCGTCGGTACCCCAGATGTCGGCCTTGCCATCGCCGTCGTCGTTCTCGGAATCTTCGTCAACGGGTGCGGCCGTTTCAACGCAGCTGACCAGAGATTGGGCAAGCACAGCGGCAAGTAGTACGTGGGCGGCTTTCATCGGATGCTCCTGCCAACGAATAAGAGCAACTCTTGGGCCAGGTGTGAAGGCAGGCCAGCCGACCCCAAAGCGGTCCAAAACCGCCTTACATCGAGGTTTCCAAGCGCGTTGGCGCAGGTCGAGCGACCCGTGGCAGGTGCAGTTGCCAGTGCGGCCGCCTTAGCGGTTGGCCGTCACCGCTGTGGCGTCGTTCGGCAATGCGACGGTGATGCCATCACCCGGTAAGCCGGTAAACGCATCGGCCTGGACCAAGCCCATCCATGGATCGTTTGATGGCGTCGCAAATATAGTGGCGTACACCGCGGCGTTGATCGCAGCGAACTCACCCGCCGCTGCGGGTTGCTGGGTTAGCGCGCGCACAAATAAAGCATGGACTTGTTGATGCAATTTGAATTCGTTTTGGGCGGTATCAGCGACGATTAGCGCTTCAAATGTTGCAAGTGCCAACGCATCACTTGCAGCGTTGGGTTGGGCTGCGCCGATCGGCAAGGCATGTCGTAGTTGCAAAAACAGCGCACGTGCTGGCGCTGACAAAATTGCCGTTGGGCCAGATTTCCAGCCGGCTGCTGCCATTGATTTTGTATCGGAACCGACGAGAATCGTCGCTTCGACGCGGGCTGCATCGTTAGCGCGCGCGATAGTTTGGGTTGTGCCGTAGCCAAACATTGCTTGGCCAATGACGCGCCATTCGTCGGCGCTGGCGCGAATACTTGCGGGTGTTGGCCCAAGTTTGATGGTTTGCAGATCAGGCACTTCAACAAAGGCTTTCGCCATGGTTGCACGCTGCGCTTTGTCGATATAGCGCTTCACGTCGTCGGCGCTGGCCAGTTGATCACGCACCCGTACAGTGTTGACGCCTTGGCGGTTGGCCCACTGTTTTTCGGCAGAACGTTGCGCATTGCGATGGTACGCAGCGACGATGGTATTGCGCTGCGCCGTTGGCAGATTGCGCACTTTGTAGGCGATGGCCTCGGCGGTTTTGAGGCCGGCGATAAATTGCGCCGGTGCATACAACCCCGGCAGTGCATCAATGGGTTGGCCATCTTGATCGAGAATGTAGTGGGCACCATTGCCCGTGGTGGTGCGCACTAGTTTGCGACCGTCGCCCATATCGATGGTGACGATCGGAATCGCGCGTTCGCTCGACCAATGTAAAACAAAGTGATTGCGCAAATACGCACTCACCGACGGGTCGGCGTACAACGCAGTGCGAAAAAATCGACTGTTGGCGCACGACAGATCGTTGGTGAGTTCGCCAAGCATGCGCAGCGACAAGATCGGCCGACCACTAGTTTTGGCTGCGGCTTTAGCGGCATCAATGTCAGTGTACCAAAACAGCCGCGAGATCGTTGCGTAGCGTTGGCCGGCTTCGGCGTCGACGGCTCGTTCTAGTTGGGCGCGTAGCGGTGAAGTGGCAGGAGCCGCATCGTATTGGGCGAGTAGTTGGTGCAGCCGCTCGGCGCTGCGAGTTGATACGCCTGCTTTGGCAGATGGTGTAGCGACAGCCGGCATTCCTGAATGCGGGTCGAGCCGGTGGCTATTTTGGGCTTCGACTGCCGGTGCCTGCAACAGGGTACCGGCTGCCGCGCTGAAAATTCCAACTGTCGAGAGCAACCAAAACCTAGAAAAATTACGTTGAGTCATGAACTAGATATACGTGGCGCCCGCGCATTTGCGTGTAAGGTCTCTGTAAGGACCGCCAAGCCGATGCGGCCGACACGGCGCGTGTTAGCATCCCGCCATGGCGAACCAAAATAGTCCCGGCGGCAGTACGATCTATCGACATCGTGAAACCACGGCGAGTGATGGCCGGATCGCCGACGCTGATACCGAAACAATTGTTGCGCACGTCGAAGCCAAGCTCGGCAAAACTGCTGGCGTGTGGCACGAATTGGTTTCTGATAAAATTCACGTTGATGTGCATTTTATCGAGCCGACCAGCGACGACAATGCGTGGACCTTGTTCACCACTGGCATGAGTGCTCGGCCGATGACGACGCCCGCAAGTTTCGACGGGCCCAAGCGCGCTGAGTTGATTTTACGCTTGCCGCCTGAGTGGCCCATGACCCAAGCGGCTTTTGCCAACGATGAAAACTACTGGCCGGTGCGTTGGCTAAAGATGTTGGCGCGGTTGCCGCATGACTACAATACCTGGTTGTGGCCGTCGCATACGATTCCAAATGGTCAGCCGGCGGCTCCGTTGTCATCGAACACCACGCAAAACGGCATGATGATTGTGCCTGCCACTTGCCTCGATGATGGCGATGAAATTGTCGCTACCAGCAGTGGCCCGGTGATGCTCATGAGCGTGATGCCAGTTTATGGCGAAGAGATGCAGTACAAACTTGAGCACGGCTACGACGCCTTGATTGAAAAGCTGGTTGCGGCCGATATCGACGAGCTTCTCGATCTGGGGCGTGTCAACGTTTGCGTGTAGTGGGCAATTAAAGTTGGCTATCGTCGAGCTTTGCTGGCCTTGCGCACTGTGACCTTCGGCGGATTTGCAATCACCGCACCTACCAGGCCGGGCCGGTACCATTCCACCGCACCCGCGCCGGCAAAACCAAGGAGCGAAAAGCTGATGCTGACATCAAGCGAGGTAACGCGATGCCACCATCCGGCTGGCAGAAACAGGGTGTCGCCAGGGCCAAGCTCGACGGTGCGAACTTGCAGCGCACGCAGCGCTGGGTGTTCAGCACGGTGCCGCTGATCGAGATCAACGGGGCTGTAGAAGCTGTCCATCGGATCAAGCATTAACACCGTTTCAGTTGGCGCGATCAAGTCAAAGCGCTTACGGCCGACGAGTTGTGAGAACAAGATATTGGTGGTGTCATGATGCAGTGGAGTGACAGTGCCTGCTGGACCGATCCACAACGAGGTTGCAGTTGGACGCGTGTCAATGATGATTTCGTCCGGTATCCGGACATCCTTCATCAAACGAGCAAACGCCGGCCGCCGCATCGTATGATTATTGGCGACCATGTACAGATCGTTGCTGTATCCCGCTGCTGCTACCAGGTCGATATACTTGCTCAGCAGCATTCGCTTGGAGTGCACCACAGTGTTTTGGTCATAGCGTGGATCGTTGGCGCGGCCGACCACCACATCGACAAGTTCGTGTCCCAAAATTCGCTTAAAGTACGCAAGGCTCCAGCGTTTGCGGGCCGGCCAGCGCGCTGCAACATCCGTGAACACGACGGGGCGTTGTGGCGCAAAATAGTCGCGATAGAACTCGGTGGAGGTAGGTAGCGTGCGGCGCTCAATCTCCGTCGCAAAAGGGTCTTGGCCGGCATGATGTCGCGCCAGCGCAGCGACCAACTCCAAGCGCTGCAAGCGATGACTGAGCCGCTGTGCAACCATGCGGCCTGGCGAGTTGGCTAACTCGCTCACTTCACGTTTGGCCAGTTGTGCCGGCACACCAGCGATGCGTAGCCCCGCGACGATATCCTCGGCAGCATGACCACTACACAAATTTTCAACGATCCACTCGCGCCAAGCGGACGATATGGCAGCGTGCGTGCCGCGTGTACCCTTGGGCGTAGTTGACGTCGGGCGTCGGGTCATTAGCGTTGACGGTCGAACGGCCCAACCAGAATTGGTTGAGCTTGCTGATTGTCGACCGGAGCTGGCGCAACTAACACGGCCTTCGAATCAGCCTGCGGTGATTTTACCTGCGGTGGCTTTACTTGCGGTGGTTTGTCGCCACCTGGTACCTGAGGCGGCGGCGGCGCAATTTGCGGAGGACGGTAGGCCTGCGGTGGTGGCGGCGGTGCGACTTGCGGTGCGACTTGCGGTGCGACTTGCAGTGGTTGTGGCGCGATTTGGGGAGGGCGTTTCTTGATTTTCTTGGTAGCTTGGGGCGGCGCTTCCACCGTCTGCGGTGGCTGGGGCGCTACAATATTTTGCTGCGGTGGGCGCAAGACAGCCTGAGGTGGACGGGCCATCTGGGGCGGTTGCGGTGGTGGT
>JAYWHS010001145.1:0-2062 GCA_043777635.1 Kofleriaceae bacterium
GCACTACTCGCAACTGCGCGCGCGCGTTATTTTATTGCCGACAAAGCGTACGACTCGAATGCGTTCGTCGCGGCCATCGAAGCCAAAGGTATGATCGCCGTGATTCCATCACGCGCGGGCCGGCTAGCACCGCGACCGCTCAATAAATTTCAATACAAAGAGCGCCATCTCGTCGAGAATTGCTTCGCAAAACTCAAACAATGGCGCCGTGTCGCTACGCGGTACGAAAAAACTGCACGCAATTATCTTTCCGTTGTCGCACTCGCGGCCGTGAAAATATGGCTCGCCTGATTATGGGGACACTACCTAGACAGAAACTCGATTATGCGCACTTGGCTTTGGACCGGAATTTCGTTGGCACTTGTGAGCTGTTCGTTCCAAAGCAACGCGAGCGTTGATAGTTTGCCTGCATTAGATGCCTCGACGCTTGATAGTTCGATCGTCGACAGCCCCATCATCGACGCATCAAATCTTTTCATAGCCGACCATGTCGGAGTTATTCCTCAGGCCAAGCTGAGCACATCATTCACCGTCCCCGCCGGCGATCACAACATTGACACCACCGACCCAGGCGGCCTGTTAGGATTACAAATCGTGGCCCAAGAGGGTGGCGGCCCACAGCTCGCAGTCGGTTACTTTGACGAACTGACAATTACTGGCAACCTGTTTGTTTTCGGCACACGACCGTTGGTACTAATCGCCAACAAAATAACGTTGACCGGCGATGTAAATGCCAGCGCTGCGGCGCTCGAACCTGGACCTGGTGGCGGCAAACCAGACTCAACTGATCTCGACACTGGCGGCAACGGCGAAAGTGCCGCCAACCTCAATGATGATTCGGGTGGTGGCGGTGGTGGCTTTGGCAGCCCCGGCGCGATTGGTGGCAAAGTCGGCGCAACCAATGCTGGCGTTGCGGGAGTTGCGGATGCATTGCCACAGGTGCCGACCTTGCGCGGTGGCGGCGCAGGCGGTGCGGCTTCCCGCTGCATGGCGGCAGTTGGCGGCGGCGGTGCCGTGCAACTCAGCGCACGCCTGACACTTCAAATCAAAGGTGTAATTCAAGCCACCGGCGGCGGCGGCCGCGGCGGCGCGTTTTGTGGCGCCCTTGATGCTGGCAGCGGTGGTGGCGCAGGTGGCGCAATCTTTTTGCAAGCCCCTAGCATCACCATGACGGGCAGCCTATTTGCCAACGGTGGCGGCGGTGGCGCAGGCGCCGGTCCAACTACGGTCCCCGCAACGGACAATGCACCGACGGGCGCCGACGGCGTAGCCGCTCGCCAGGTAGCACCAGGCGGCGTGTCGATCAACGGAGATCGCAACGGTGGTAACGGCGCAGCATTCAATGGCACATTGCTGATCCAAGCAAGCCCAGGTGGCACCACAACCAATGGCGGTGGCGGCGGCGGTGGGGTCGGCCGAATTGTGATTCACGGTAGCTTCACCGGGACCCGAGTTTTTTCACCGGAGCCAGTTTTTTTCTAACAGCACCGTCATGCACGCAACTTGCGATGCGTCACTCGGCATCAACGTCGCGCGCACCAGCCCAATACAAATAGTCACGCCACGCTAAGGGCACCGACGCGAGCGAGTTTCGAATCGCGACCGCAGGCATCCAATTGGGCTGACCTGGGGTGGCCAACAACTTCATGCCGGCTTCGCGCGGCGTGCGGCCACCTTTGTTGCGATTGCATAGGGCACAACACGTTACGATGTTGGTCCAACTGGTAGCCCCACCTTGCGACCGAGGCACAACGTGGTCATAGGTTAGTTCGGCTGCTTTGGTTTTGTGTCCGCAATACTGACAGCGGTAGCCGTCGCGCGCATAAATGTTCACCCGTGAAAATTTTACCGGCTTGAATTGCCGACGGAACGCCCGCACCAACCGCACCACCGATGGCACACGGATCACCATGGTCACCGAATGCACCGCCTCATCATATTCTTGAACGACTTCGGCTTTGCCCAAAAACATCAAGCCGATTGCGCGCTGCCAACCGATAACTTGAATCGGCTCGTAACTTTGCGAAACCAAAAGAGTCGACTCCATAGCGCCTCCGCTGCA
>JAYWHS010001146.1:0-2060 GCA_043777635.1 Kofleriaceae bacterium
CAGGCACCCGTTAATCAGGCACCCGTTAATCAGGCACCCGTTAATCAGGCACCCGTTAATCAGGCACCCGTTAATCAGGCACCCGTTAATCAGGCACCCGTTACGTAGGTACCCGTTAATCAGGTGGCCGTCGGTCCTGCACTCACGGGGCAACGCCTATCCCTCGCTAGCCACCGTCTGCCAAAGCTTCGTGACGAGGCGGCGGTGACGTGGTACCAACGCCACGCTATGGCAAACGAACTCGAACCAAAACTGCGCGAACAACTCAATGCTGCGCTGCGCGCCAAAGACTCGCAAACCGCAAATCTCATTCGTATGATCATGACCAAAATCATGGAGCGGCGGACCGCCAAGGGATTTTCCGGCGAGGTTGACGATGTGTTGGTGCTCGATGTGATTGGTTCGTACAAAAAGCAAATGGAAAAGGCCCGCGTCGATTTCGCCAACGCTGGCGAACGCGGCAAAGAGCAACTCGCCGAACTTGAATTTGAAGTTGCTTGGTGTGCCAAATGGTTACCAACCCAACTCAGCGAAGCCGAACTGCGCGCAGCGGTCGCAGCGGCAATTGCTGAATTGCCAACCAAAGATCCTAAGCTTGCAGGGCGTATCCTCGGTGGCCTCAAAAAGCAATTTGGCGACCGCGTCGATGCACTGCAAGCCAAAAAAATCGTCGACGAACTGATGGCGTAGCCGGCCGCTTGCCTGTGATGCTACCTCCGCCGCTGGACCTGCGAGGTCAAACTTTTTTAATCACCGGCGCTAACACCGGCATCGGTGAAACCGCTGCGTACCAACTCGCAGCACGCGGGGCCCCGCTGTTACTGGCCTGCCGAAATCCAGCCAAAGCTGCGCCGGTGCTCGCCAAAATCGCACAAAGCTTTCCTGCGGCCAGCGCTGAAATACTAAGCCTCGATCTAAGCAACCTCGCCTCGGTCCGAGCCTGCGCTGCTGAACTGCAAGCACGCGGCGAACCACTCAGTTGCCTCATTCTCAACGCTGGCGTCGGCGGTCAACGCGGCGTCACCGCAGACGGTTTTGAATTGCATTTTGGCACCAACCATCTCGGCCACTATCTACTGACCCGCCTGCTCATCGATCGCTTGGCACCAACAACGACGGCGACCGGCGTCATCGCGCCACGTATCGTGATTGTTGCTAGCAACTCGCACAAACAAGCGCGCACCCTAGACCTGACAACCGTGCAGCAATCAACGGCGAGCTATAGCGGCATGCCGGAGTACGCGGTATCGAAACTTTGCAACATCCTGTTTATGCGCGAACTCGAACGGCGAATTTCTACACGCACCGCCCAACCTAAAATTCACACCTATGCACTCAACCCAGGCCGCGTCGCAACTGACGTTTGGCGTCGCATACCAGCGCCATTTCGGTGGTTGTTCAAGCAAACCATGATCTCCGCTGACGTCGGCGGTTCCTATATCGTAAAGTGCGCAGCGGGCCCCGAGTTTGCGACGCACTCCGGCCGATATTACAGTCGCGGCGCTGAGTTCCAACCCAGTGCGCTGGCAACCAACGATGCGCTAGCGACCGAGTTGTGGCAACTCAGTGCGCAGTGGGTTGGCTTGCCTGCAACCGGCCTCAACGCTGCGGGCGCGTAAGTTTTTCGGCGGACGCGCCGGTCGGTTTTGCTGCACCTTGTCGCGCGGCTAGCTACTTGGCCGGCTTCACAAATTTCAGCACGAACCGATCACTAGAGCCACGCTTGTCGCCAGCCTGGCCAGGCGACGCATTCCAATCATGTTGGTCGGCAGCGTTACGCAAAAAACTAGCCTCCGCTGCAAACACAAATCCGACTGCTTGAATTTCACTGCGCACCGTTTGCTCGTCGATCCGATGCAGGCTGGTAACGTCAGCGATGCCGTGGCCAGCGGCTGCGGCATGATCCACGACGACGTACGTGCCACCGGGACGCAAGGCCTCGAAGATGGCGCGGTTCATCTTGGCCCGGTCAGTCTTCATCCACACCGTGTCATGATAAAACAGCACGTTCACCACGCTATCGAGTTGCGTCGCTTCGCTTGGCAGTGGCGCATCGAGTT
>JAYWHS010001147.1:0-2057 GCA_043777635.1 Kofleriaceae bacterium
TTCGCAAGTAAAATGGCCGAAGACTACCAACTGCAAGCAGTGACCGGGGGCACCGAGCTACGTTGGACGTTCGCGGTTACACCCACCACCGTCGGAAAACTAGCCGTACCCGGCCTGCGCGTCGTAATGCGGCAGATCTTTACCACCGCAGGCAAGCGACTCGATGCCGAGCTCGGACGCGCTACCCACTAGCACCAGTTACTGAGGAAAACGCGTCCAACCGGTGGTCCAGTCGGTTGCGCCCATCGCACCGCAAAAGGTTGCGGTTTGGTCGAGTCCGGCCGGCGGCGTGCCGCAACCGGTGAGTACTGGCGAACCAGCTAACGGCATCCAGTTTGGTGCAGTGATGTTCTTTGGCGCGGTCAACATTGGATCGCTGGTCATGTGATTGCTCGTCACGCTGGTAAGCATGGTGGCTTCATTGAAGCAATTGGTGCCGGTGGTGTCGCAATCATTTTCTTTGCCAGCCACAACATCGAAGTTTGCTGGCCACAGTTCACCAAGCGCCGGCTTCATGAAGTACGTGTTGGCAACGCTCAGGTTGCTGCTCGGCCATTGCCCAACACTTGATGCGCCATCAATATCGATAGCGAACGTGGAAAAGTAGGCAACGATCATGTTGTTGAGCTTGGCGCCGGTACCGCGACGAAGATGAATCCCACCTTGTTTGTCGGTGATAGCACCATCGCCGCCGATGAGCGTTGCATTCCAGATTTCAGGCATGCTGCGTGGCAAGGCATCGTTGTTGTTACGATTGCTGTCGGCTTCAAAGCCTTTATCGCCGCGCCCGGTCTTTTGTTGCACGATCACAAATTGCGCTTTGCCGGTCCAGCCTAAATCCCAGTCGAGTGCGTCGTCGTCAGGCTGGGTGATTACAACATGCGAAATATTGGTGTTGCCACCGAAGATTTCGATACCGTCGTCGAGGCCGAGGTGGACTTGCACAAAATCGACCAAGGTTGCCGAGCCACAGCCACCTAGGGTCAAGCCATTGAGTTCGTTGTCGACGGCTAGCTGAAAGCCGGCGTACTCGATCCGTGCATATTTCAACTTGCCACAATCAGAAGCTGCAATTGCGCCACCGTATTCGGTTTTGGTACCAACCGTGTCAGGGAAGCCTTCGACTTTGTTGCTGCCACCAGTCACATTGATCGGTGCGCTGCCAAGCATGACCAACCCACCCCAATCGCCCGATTTTGCAACTGGGGCGCTTGACGTGAAAACAATTGGTTTGTCGACAGTGCCAACGGCATTGAGCTTTGCGTTTTTGATGATCGTGAGAACCGAACCAGCATCGCCCTTAATGACGGTGCCAGGCTCAATGGTCAGGGTACCGCTGGTGAAAAACACTTGGCCTTTGAGGATGTAGGTATTTTTAGCCAACCAGGTGGTGTCGCCGGCGATATCGCCAGCCGGTACGTCGACGTTGCCGCCAGTGATGGGCGCATCAACCACCGGAATTACCGGTGCATCAATCGGCAGGTCGCTGTTGCTTTCGCCGCAGGCAGGGACCAACGCAAGAGTTGAAAGGCTAGCTATCAGAAGATTCTTAAACGTTTTCATATGCGATTTCCTTTTGTGTAAAACAAAAAATTCAAAATGATGAAGCGGCGGTCGCTCACTGCGGCGCCCAATCGAGGCTGACCACAATGGCCGAGCCTGGTAAGAAACGATCGACGGTGATGCCGCCTTGGGTCATGCGGACGGCTTGGTTGGCAACATTGGTCGCCGATAACTTGGCGCGCAGTTGAGCGCCGATTTTGCGCGACGCCACCACATCAATGCGGTGCAGCGCTTCTTCGTAGGTGTCAGGCAGGCCTTCGACGCCAACGTCGCTGATGCGGCGGCCGCTGACGTTGTAGAGCAGGCCAACGTCAACCACCTTGGCATTGCGATACTCGAGGCTCGCGTTCGCCACGTACGGAGACTGTCCGTACAGCGGACGACTTTGGTTGGTTAGAATCATGTTGTCGACGGGCAACTGCACCCGCGAGCGCATCACGGCGACGTTGCCGCCGAGGCGAAACGCGGCCAACGCTTTTGGACGCGGCTCAGCT
>JAYWHS010001148.1:0-2055 GCA_043777635.1 Kofleriaceae bacterium
GCCCAGTAGACCGATCACGACAGTGCCTTTGGCCATATCTCAATGTATCGTAATTATCTCACGAGATAAATCTATCGCTTTAGCATCTGTATGTTTTCAGCTAGTTACCTGCGAATCAATGCTGGCACTCCAGCTGCAATACGTTGGGTCATGTCGAATCAAGTCAGCACCGAGTCCCTGGTTTCTGTCCCACCTTTCACCGCTGCCATCGCACCGGCCGCTGCATCCGGCATCAAAGCCGAGCGAACCTACGATGTGATGGAATCGGCCAACGTGCCGATCAAATCGTGGACTCGTGGGGTCGCGTTTGAAGCCAGCGCGCGCAAACAATTACAGAATATTGCCAGCCTGCCGTTTATCCACAAATGGGTCGCGGTCATGCCTGACGTGCACGCCGGCCTTGGTGCAACGATCGGTTCGGTCATCGCAACCACCAAAGCAGTAATCCCGGCGGCGGTTGGTGTTGATATCGGTTGCGGCATGATCGCTGCGAAGACGTCACTGCGCGCCGAGGACTTGCCAGACGACTTGAAACAATTGCGTACTGCCATCGAAGCGGCCGTCCCGCATGGCCGCACCGACAACGGTGGCAAAAACGACCGTGGTGCGTGGCACGAACCGCCGACGCGTACGGTGAACGCGTGGTTAGCGTTGGAACCTGGTTACAAAACCATCGTTGAAAAACACCAGAGTGCCGGCCTCAACATGCGCGTGAATCAACTTGGCTCGTTGGGTACCGGCAACCATTTCATCGAGCTTTGCCTCGACGAAGCCGGCGCTGTTTGGATCATGTTGCATAGCGGTTCGCGTGGCGTCGGTAACCGCATCGGCACCTACTTTATCGAGCGCGCCAAAGCAGATATGCGGCGTTGGTTCATCAACTTGCCAGATCAAGATCTCGCGTACATCCCCGAGGGTAGTGACATGTTTAAGGACTACATCAACGCAGTGCACTGGGCCCAAGAATATGCACGCAGCAATCGCGAAGTCATGATGGCACATGTCGTCGAAGCGTTGCGCGCATTGCCTGCGCATGTATTGCCACCGTTCGAAGCTTCGCTCGAAGCAGTGAACTGTCACCACAACTATGTGTCACGCGAAAAACACTATGGCGAAAGCGTGATCGTTACCCGCAAAGGCGCAGTGCGGGCACGCGAAGGTGAGATGGGTATTATTCCCGGCAGCATGGGTGCGCGATCGTTCATCGTCCGTGGCAAAGGTAATCCTGAAAGTTTCTGTTCATGCAGCCACGGCGCAGGCCGCTCCATGAGCCGGACCCAAGCGCGACGACAATTTACGGTTGCCGATCACGCTTTGGCAACGGCTGGGGTCGAATGCCGCAAGGACATCGACGTCGTCGACGAAACACCGGCTGCGTATAAAGACATCGATGCAGTAATGGCAGCGCAGGCCGACCTGGTAGAAATCGTGTACACCCTGAAACAAATCGTTTGCGTCAAAGGCTAACTCGCACGGTGCCAGCGTACGGTGGTGACATCGCAGGCTGTGCACCGTTTTTTTTTGAAATACACTGGAGCAAATCATGTTGGAAATCGATGGCACGCACGGCGAAGGCGGTGGACAAATTTTGCGCGGCTCGTTGGCGTTGGCCTTGGTCACCGGCAAAGCGTTTCGTATTCGCAATATTCGCGCCGGCCGAGCCAAGCCTGGTTTGATGCGGCAACATCTCACTGGCGTCGCGGCCGCCGCACGCGTTGGCGCTGCGCACGTCGTCGGCGCAACGCTCGGATCAACCGAACTAACCTTTGAACCCAACGGTGTTACCGCCGGTGTCTACGAATTTGATATTGGCTCAGCGGGTAGCACCATGATGGTCCTGCAAGCTGTGTTGCCAGCGTTAGCCCGCTTGCCGTTGCCGAGTCAGTTAAAAATTGTCGGCGGCACCCACAACCCCATGGCACCGCCGTTTGAATTTATCGCTGAGTCGCTAGCACCACAGTTGGCCAACATTGGCTGGCGCTGTGAGTTTAGCTTGCAGCGCTATGGTTTTGTGCCAGCCGGCGGCGGTGTGATTGCGGTTGCGATTGCGCCTGC
>JAYWHS010001149.1:0-6851 GCA_043777635.1 Kofleriaceae bacterium
CCCGCTCCGCGCGCGCGCTCGTTCGCTCCATTTCCGGGCCCGTGGTAGCGCGCCAGCCGAGGCACGCGTCGGTGGCAACGCCGGCGCACGTCGTGGAACAAGCAGCAGCGCTGCGCGTGGTCTGTGAATCGCCGCCTGCGCAAGCCTCCGTCGCTGCGGTGTTCGGTTGGTTTGCGCTCACGGCGGTGTTGGGCTTTGTGCTCTTGGATGGCTCGGTCCAAGCGCTGGCCGATCGGCTCACGACGCCACGCTCGGTTGCGCCGCCGCAACTGCCGGGCACCAGTGCGCCAGCGGATGTTGCTGATGCTAGCGATGACAGCCTGACGCTAGGCGTGGCATCGGTCGACGTCGGCGCGGGCGGCGGTAGTGGTGGCCCCGGGACGGCCTCGGTGGTTAATCCGATCTTCGACAATCCTTGCATTAGCGGGGCGGTGCCGGCTTGTAAGCGCCTGGCCCTCGACGGGTTTGCCACCAATGCCAAGGCCGCACGCGATCAGAAACTTGGTCGTGCCTTGCGCATTTCGTTCTACGGCGACTCCGTGGTGGCCTCTGATCTTATTCCCGCCGCGCTCCGCCACTTGGTGTGGAAAGAATTTGGCAACGGCGGTCCTGGGTTTGTCTACGCTGTGCCACCGCATCGGTTTTGCGAAAACCAATCGATCAATCGCTCGACCTCGGGAACGTGGAACGTCCACGCAGTTTCCACCACCATGGTCGCCGACCGATGGTTTGGTCCCGGCAATAGCAGCGCTGATTGTCAAGATGGAGGCCTCAAGCTGTCAGTCAAAGACGGCCTGGCGCACAACGTAACTTTACACTACGTGGCGCAACCAGGTGGTGGCACGGCTAGCCTGACAACGGAACATGGCGAACTTGGCGTTGTCGATACTGCTGCAACAACCAAGGCTGCGCTGACCAAGACGTTTACGGTAGCCGAAGGCTTCTCCAAACTTGGGTTAACGGCTGCTGGTAAACTGCGGGTCTTCGGGCTTGAACTCGAAAACACCACAGGTGCGGTGGTCGACAACTTGGGTGTGGTGAGCGTGAACGCCAAAAACTTCGCCAACAACCAACCAGCGCATTTTTCGTCGGAGTTGGCTGCGCGTGGCGCTGACTTGGTGGTGATTATGATCGGCGCAAATGAAGCGCAGTGGCTAGGCCCTGGTGATCAAGACACCAAAGAATATCAAAGCAGATTTGCAACGTTGCTCGCGCCGATCCGCAGTGTCACGCCCAAGGCCAGCTGCGTGGTGGTCTCGCCCACCGATCAAGCCTATGTCGTGGACGGTAGCTATGCGTCGCGACCGGTGATGCCGCTGTTGATCGCAGCACAACGCAACGCCGCCATTGCCAGCGGGTGTGGATTTTTTAGTACGTACGCATGGATGGGCGGTAAAGGCTCGGCCGAGCAGTGGCTCAAAAAAGGCCTCGTCGGTAGCGATTTTCAACATCTATCCCGCAAAGGTGCCAGCAAACTTGCAGCTGCACTTTTTCAAACGCTGGTCGTGCCAACGCGGGCCCAGAAATGAAGCGAACGAGCGGACGCTCGGAGCGTGGCTCGCTAGGTGGCTGGTGTTACATGAGTACGGAAGCCCAGATGCAAAGCGGAGTGCGAACCGGACCGGAGCATACTCATGTATGCGAGGTCCCGAAGCGCAAAGGACAACGCCGCAGGTGGGCTCCGCAACCATGAAACACCAGTCACCTAGGGATTGGCGGATCAACGTCGGCTTGCGTTGGTTAGTAGTGGTGTTGATGCTTGTGACATGTGCAGCTTGTGACAGCGGGGTCGGGCCCAGCGGCCCTGGGCCGCAATTGCCGCGCACTCCGATTTTGCTGCGGGATGCGTCGACCACCAGCGTCGATGCCCCGGTTGCACCGATACCACCCGAACCGCCACGATTCTTTGTGCCTCCGCATGGCCTCGATGGTTTTTTTGCCAACCTGCGCGACGTTGAGCGTGGGGTTGAACACGCTCGGGCCGTAGTGCTGTTTTGGGGCGATTCGCATACGGCGGGTGATGCGCTCACCGGCTGGCTACGCAGCCAACTGACTGCGCGTTTTGGCGATGCCGGGCGAGGCTACGTGGCGATGGGTAGCCCACCGATGAAGCACTACTATCAACGCGATGTGAAGTACGGACGTGAAGGTGTATGGCAGGTTTTTATCGGCGGCCACAAAGGTGATGGCGAACCGCTTGGCCTCGGCGGCATTCGGGTCGCGGCGCGTAAAGGCGCAGCGCGGATGTGGGTTGAAACGTGTAGTGATTGTTCAACCGGTAACGCGGTTGGTCGGTTCGTGGTGCATCTTTGGGATCACCGCGATGGTGCCAAGCTGCGCTACCGCCTCGACGACGGTGCCTGGCGCAGTTACGACACTGCGGCTCGGCGCGGTGAACCCGATCATGCAACCCAGTTGATCATTGCGGCACCGCGCGAAGGTGCTCATCGGTTGACGATCGAGCGGGTTGCTCGTGGGCGCGGCGCGTTAGTCATGTTAGGCGTGGTGTTTGAGCGCGCACTACCCGGTGTCAGCGTCGATTCAGTGGGCTTGGTCGGCCGCCGTCTTAGTGAATTGCATGCGCGTAACTGGAGTATCGTGGGGCCGCAACTTGCGCAACGCAGCCCGGGGCTGGTGATTTTACAGTACGGCACCAATGAGGCCGATGACCCACGCACTGATCTCGCCGTGCTGGCCCGACGGTATGACGTCGTCATCGCCAATATTCGCGCCACGGTTCCGCAGGCCTCGATTATCTTGCTTGGGCCGCCCGATATGGCCGCGCGTGCCGCTGGCAAACGCTGTGATGACCGACGACGGTTTCCTTTGGACGCTACCACCGGCTTGCCGTTGATCGAGTGCCAGTGGCACACACCGCGTATGTTGGGGCAGGTGATTGATGTGCAAAGGGCCGCAGCCGTGCGCAACCAAGTGGCTTTTTTTGATACCCAACAAGCCATGGGTGGTGCCGAACAAATGCCGAGCTTTTGTGCAGCGGAACCAAAGTTGGCATTTGCTGATCACGTTCATTTCACCAAGCTTGGCTATCAACGTTGGGGCGAGTTGCTGTTGAACGAACTGCTGGCTAGCTACGCGGTTGCTTTCGCATCAACTACGCCGGTTGTGCCGGCGCCAACACTACCAAGCGTGCCTACGGACGCCGCGTCAGCTCCATCACCGGGCTCGAGTCCACCATAATCGACGATGCTGTTTTCAAATCCTGACTATCCGATCTTTTTGATCGCCGTGTTTTTTTTGTATGCGTTAGCGCGTGGCCACGCCCATGGGCTCGGCTTGGGTGTTTGGCCGCGCGCCGCGCTCATGTTGTTGTTGGGTGATTTGGTGTTTGTGCTGGTCGCTAAAGATCCATTGCTGTTGTGGGATCCACTTGGCGGTTTGTTATTCGCTGGGTTGCGAGAACGTGCGGCCGACCAAGCCATGATCGTTGCGCCGTGGTGGCACTACGCCATTGGGCTCATCGTTTGTGGCTCAGCGATCGCTGCGGGCGTGCGCAGCGGCGGTGTGTTGGCATCGGCACGCGGCCAACGTTGGGTTGGGCTTGGCTTTTGTGCGATGTTGTTGGCGGTTGGGGTGTTGGTCCTGGGTGCCGAACTGAATGGGTGCCTACCACAAGTTACCACCGCAGTTGCAGGTGTTGCCCACCTTGCAATGTTGGCAATCCTTGGCGTGGCCATCGGCGCGTCGATGGTGGAGCGATCGCGCATGCTGGCGCGCTTGCTGGTGCTGTTCGTCGTGTCGAGTCTGTTTTACCAAGCATGGGCGGTCGCCATGCATGGTGCCTATCGCTACTTGCTGGCGCTGTTGCTTGCGACGATCGTGTTGGATTTTTACTTGGCGTTGGCCATCGAGCGGGCCGCGTCGCCGGCACGACGCAAGCTGTTATTGATCGTCAGCTTGGTCTCGAATCTTGGGATTCTCGCCGTTTTCAAGTACAGCGATTTTTTTACCCAAGATGTGCTGCACCTCGATATCGCGCCGCTGCATTTGATTTTACCAGCCGGCATTTCGTTCCATACGTTTCAGTTGATGTTGTACACCATTGATGTCTACCGCAAAGAACTCAAGGCCACGACATCCGTCACCGAGTTCGCAACGTTTGTCTTGTTCTTTCCGCAATTGGTTGCAGGGCCGATTGTCCGTGCAACCGAGTTGTTGCCGCAGCTCCATGAGTTGCCGGTACTCGATCATCGGCTCGCGATCGATGGGCTGTTTCGCATCGTGATTGGCCTATTCAAGAAAATCGCATTGGCCGATACCCTCGACGCGGTTTTGGTTGCTCGGGTGTTCGAAGCGCCCACGCATTTCTCGACCCTTGAGGTTGCCGTCGGTATTATTGGGTTTGCGTTACAGATCTATCTCGATTTCTCGGCGTATTCTGATATCGCGATCGGCTCTGCCAACGTGTTGGGATTTCGGTTGCCGGAAAACTTTCAGACCCCATACCGTAGCGCCAATCTGCAGGAGTTCTGGCGCCGCTGGCATATGAGTTTGTCGACGTGGCTGCGCGACTATTTGTATATTTCCTTGGGCGGTGGCCGCGGATCCAATTTGCTGACCTACCGCAATTTATTGCTCACTATGTTGCTCGGCGGTTTGTGGCACGGCGCGCGCTGGACCTATATCGTGTGGGGCGCGTTGCATGGTGGTGGCTTGGCGGTAACTAGATTTTTTCAACGCCGCTGTGACGCTAGGCCATCAGCGGTGCCACGGCTTTTTGCGTACACTGTGGCAATTGCGGTGGTGGGAATCGCGGCGCATCGATTGGCAGTTGATGAGCTGCAACCTTGGCAACATTTGTTGGCTGGCTGGATCTACCTCACGCCGTTGTGGGCCATGGCCACGGTTGGGTTATCGCGAGCTAAGCTGCCGCCTGTGGAAGCAGCGGCGATCGTGCCGTTTATTGACGGTGGCCGGAGCGCGACGGTGATGCGACTGCTGATGGTGCCGGCGCTGGCCGCCGCGCTTGCGGCGATGAACTATCTGCCAGCATCGTGCTGGTTGCCGGGTTGTGTACTGGTGTGGGGACTGGCCATTGCCGGTGACGCTCAGGCCGGCAAAGCCTTGGCTAGCTCGCCGTGGCAGGCGTCGGCCGGCATCAAAGTGCAACGCACCATCGCTGCGCTGTTGGTGTTTGGGTATGTGTGTTTAGCCTGGGTATTTTTTCGCATGGAAACCTGTGATCAAGCGCTGGCCATGCTGGCCCGTCTCACGGCCGGGGAGTTTGATCATGCAAATCTTGGTGCATTGGTGCAAACCGTGTTTGCAGTCGGCGTGTTGGCGCATGTCTTTCCCGATCGCACGTTTACCTGGTGGCAACAGCGTTGGGCCAGTTGGCCAGCGGTGGTGCAGGGCTGCGTATTAACGATGGCGATGTTGGTGCTGCGTGAACTCGCGGCACCGCATTTCGTCCAATTTATTTATTTTCAGTTTTGATTGATGAGGACGCGCCGCGACGAATAAGGCGGTCATCTTGGCAACGTAATAAACGGAATGCGGCCGTTGGCGCGATTGCCTTCGCCGTTGGGGATGTACGACATCGCCAGCCCCAATTCCCCGGTGTATCGAAACACTAAAAGGTCGCCAGTTTGCACCGCAAATTGCGGCGCGGTCACGTCGAGATCCACTGGGTACGCATCGAACCCCATGGGGCGAGGTTCAAATGGCCGCTCCCACGAACCGATGAGCGTGTCGTCGCTGCCTCGCCGAACCAGCAGTTCAAACAAGACCGTAACCGGATGCGTGACGATGCCGTCCGCGACAAGTTGCCAGCGCC
The DNA here is from genome assembly GCA_043777635.1 of Kofleriaceae bacterium. Classification (GTDB taxonomy): domain Bacteria; phylum Myxococcota_A; class Polyangia; order Haliangiales; family Haliangiaceae; genus JABFXX01. The sequence goes on from JAYWHS010001149.1 coordinate 5,795, forward strand.
CGGCCGGTAGGTCGTCTTGTAAGATAAACGTTGCTTCGATGGAACGCCCGGCTCCAACGCCCGGTGCTCAAAAAGGTTCCGGTTCGGCCGGTATCAAGCGCACCCGAGTTTCGACGCCGTCAAGACTTAGCCAGAGCCGTTCAGGATTTTGATTTTCCGAAGGGCAGGCCGCAAGACTCAACGCGACTACCACGGTGAGCAACAACACTGAGGCGGCCCGAGTTACGGCACGCAACCCAACCTCGAGCGGCGCATCACGCGCTGGCTTCATAACGATTTGCCTGCGGTAAACACCGCGACAAAATGACTTGGTACAGGCGTGATTTCTGACATGCGAACGAGGCCGGCTTTTTTTGCTGCGTCCATCGCTCCAACGCGATGATGCACTCTATTAGAAATCACGATTCGGCCGCCGGGTGCAAGAGCTTTTTGAGCAGCCGTGAGCCAGGCCACACGGTCGGTAAAATAATGGTCGACTTCAGCCAACAAAATCACGTTGTATTTGCCGTCTTCAAGTCCTGGGGTATCAGCGCTAACAATCCGAGTTTCTACAACGTCGGGCACGCCGGCTTTGCGCAACCGTGCAACCAACAGGTCGAGCACTGCGCGATCGATGTCGGTGGCTACAACTTTGCCGGTGCCAACTGCGCGGGCCAGATGCAACGTCAATAATCCCGAACCGGCACCAACATCGGCCACGGTGTCACCGGTTTTAATGCCGGCTGCGGCGACGATCAAATCTGGGCGACGATCTTGGTCGTAGCGGGTCTGTTCACGATCGGTGTCGTCGGGCAGGCCACCACTGCCAGAGCCCGCTACATCGTTGCTCTGGGTCTTCGGCGCAGGCGTTTTTTCGCACGCTGATTGCATCGCCACGACGCAACCAAGCAAGACGCAAAAAAGGCCGGGCGCTTTCATTGCGGCCCAGCCTAGCACTAGAAGAAGCGTCAAGCGACGCACGCGTTCAGCTATTAGGTCAAGAGGGGGCGACCAAAGATGCCCGACACCAACGTGCCGTTAGCAAACTGCGAAATCGCACGTTCGTCGCGTTTCGCGA
>JAYWHS010001150.1:0-2050 GCA_043777635.1 Kofleriaceae bacterium
TTGAAAGCCGGCACGGCTTGAGTCTGTCATTGTTTGCATGTGGTTGGCAAAGGTTTGCAACTATCGATGTCGCCGCAAAACTGGCGACGCCTCGGGTGCAATCAAACGATCTGATACACATCAGCCCAGCGGCTGCGCACGGTGCCGGTCGTCGGATCGGGGAGCCACTGCATCGCCAACTTACGTGGCACGGGAATGATGCCCGCGGCGTTGCCGGGTTTGCGATACGTACCGAACACCACGTCCCACACTGGCGAAGTCACGCCGTGGTTGCGTTTCACGTCGACGAAGTGATGGGTGAAGTGGTGGCGTCGTGCCCAGCGACCGTAGGGCGACCAGCCGGCATGCACATGCTCTAGCCGGTGCAAGATTTCATAAACCAAGTAGAAGCCAATCAGGCCGACTACATACGCTGCGCCGACGGTGCCTCCGAGCAGCCATGCTGGTGGGGTGAGCACAGCAATAAGTGCCAACGTCACCAAGCCTTTTTTCCAGTTGGGCGCAAAATAGCCACCTTCAGCGTGGTGGCGAATATGCTCGACGCCAAATGGATTGCCACGAAAGCGGCGATCGTGGCCAAGCCAGCGATGAATAACGTATTCAAGAAACGACCAGGTCAAAGCTCCGACGATAGCAGCGATGGCGATATTCATGGCGTGCCGCCAGGAATCCACGTTGGCGTGCGTCCCAATGCGACAAAGATTTCAGTCACGGTACTTTTGTTGCCGGCAATCAATAGCACTTCGGCGGTTGGTACAAGCTCGACAGCAATCACGGCTGCAACGTCTTGATAGGTCAGCGCTGCGGTGCGTTCAATCTGTTGTGGCAGGCTGCTCACCGGGTGCCGTGCCACCACCGCTTCGGTCAGCGCGTCGAGCACAGCGGCGGCACTGTCGAATGGTGTGGTGGCGCGGGCGGCAACTCGACGGCGGGCTTCCACGAACCAGCGTTTGCTCTGCGCACTGCCATCACCGAGCGAAGCGATGCGGCTACGCAAAAGTTTTACCGCTTCGGCACTGCGCGCTGGCGCAATGCTGCCGTTGACTACGTAGCGGCCACCTTGGTTGGCGTGGGTGAAGCTGGCATGGACACCATAGCTGGCACCGAGTTCGGAACTTGCACCTTCGCTGGCCAGATTGATCATCTCGGCAATCACCAATTGTTGTGGGGCGAGGTTTTGCTCGTTGCGGCTTGGGTACGCGATGGTGAGTTCGATCTGGGTCGCATCGGCGGCAAGGGCCAGTGCGGTTGCGCTGGTTTGTGCTTTGGCAGGCACGGCGCCCGCTTGAGCTACGATCGCAGGCCCGCGCCAGTCGGCAAAAATGTAGTCGATCCATTTGTTGGCCAGGATCGGATTAAAATCTCCAGTAACGATCAGCGTAGCGTTCTGCGGTGCGTAAAATCGACGACGAAAGTCTTCGAGCCGATCTTTTGAGATGGCCTTGGGGTCAGCCGTGCGCCAGGTGCCGTTGGTCACGTACGGATGTTGTTCGCCGTAGAGTGCGGTCCAAATCAAGCGGGAGGTTTGCTCGGCGCGCTGAGTTGGCGCCGACGCTGGGCGTGCAAGTGTGCGGCGATATGCGGCCAGGCCCTCTTCGCTATACCCGCCTTCGACGACCAAGGCTTGCAGACTTTGTAACTGGATGTCGATAAACGCAGCGAGGCCGGTTACCATAAAAAGCGATGCATCGTTGGTGGTGCCACCGCCTATGGAACCGCCGGTGCGAATAAACTGGAGGAAATCGAGGGTGCGATACGACGATAGTTGGTCGGCGGCCGCACTTGCGACGCCACGATGCTTGATGCCTTCACTCGCGGCCCCAGCCGCAAAGACCATGGCCAAATGCACCACGGGTGCTTCGCCGTGGGGTACCAGCAATACATTCAAACCGTTGGGCAACGTGCGTTGCACGGGCGCAAATCGGGTGCGCGTCGCCGGCATGGTGAGCGGGCTGTCGGCTAGGCTGGCATCGGTAACATCGGTGCGGGTGGTGCCATGCAGCGAGGAAATCGTGCGGAGCTCGCTGGTGGCAACGACACCAGCGCCGGC
>JAYWHS010001151.1:0-6812 GCA_043777635.1 Kofleriaceae bacterium
CTGGTCTCGGTGAACCGTTTGTCGGTTGTTGGTTCGGTTTCCTCAATTTGCGCAATTTTGTCGTCGGGCCCGCCAATTTCCGGGCTGGTGGTATCGGTGCTTTCTTTGGACGCGACTTGCGTGCCATCGAGTGCTTTATCAAGGTTGGTATCTTTGGCGTGAGTTTCTTCTTCGACGTTGCGATTTTTGTCGGACAAGTGGGTCGCGTCGTCGGGCGCTTCTTTTACTTCGTTTTTGTCGGGCACCTCGACCATGGTCATATTGGTCGGCATCTTTTCGATGGCTTTCGGTTTTTCTTGCGGCGGCGGTGGCACCAAATCGGGCTTCGGCGGTGGCAACAACGCCACTTCCACCGGCGGTGGCGGCACCAGATCTTTGGTTAGTTCTTTTTCTGGTTTCTTCGGCGGAGGCAGCGCCGCAACCGGATCCAGTTTGGCCATTTCAGGCTGCGGGTCGAGCAGCGCGACATCTACTTCGCGTGGCACTTCGCCAAAATCAACCAGGATTCGGGCGTTGGCGATGATGGTCACCTGACAGTTGTTAGGATCACGAATATCAACAACATCGGCTGCGCCGACGTCGCCGACGTCCGTGCTGACAGCCTTGATACAATTGGCCAGCGGGTCGCCCAACAACGGCTGTAACGCGAGGGGCGGCCGCATAGGTTCGGGGTAGTAGCCACCGAATGTTGCACCACTATCGGCGATTGCAACCAGCTGTAACGCTGCGCCGCGCGGCACCTCGACCGAACAGCCATCGTTGCTGCAGCGCATCAGCGGTACCGATTCACCGACGCGGGTGATCAACACCGTGCCGTTGCCTTCGCCGGCCAGTTCGATCGTAAGCACCGGTAAGGGCTCTGGTCGGGTGATGCTGTAACCAAGCAAGACCGCACCTTGTGCCGTGGCCGACCCAATCAAAATGGGCAACCAAAGCCATGGGCGGCGATATTGACGAGGGCGGCGCACTACAACCCCAGTTTGACACACGCAGCCAGCCAGGGTTTGCCTAGAGTTTTGACTATTTTGGGACAACCTGTCGTTTACTGGAAACTGGACGAGATCCAACGCAAACACAGCTACTTGCAATTGCTTGGTTTGGGGCATATTGAGCCACATGACCCAGGCCGATCAGGTTCTCGAAGCACTGTGGCGCGACTACACCACAAGTACTCCGCAAGCGGCGCTGATTCACCAACTGCTGGCGGCTCGTGGCGAACGCATCGTCAACGACCACATTGCGCTTCGATCGTTTGGCGCGTTCAGCGGCAACGCGGGCCTTGGCATGGCGGAATTGCAACACTGTTTCACTACGGCGGGCTGGGTTGCACGCGACAGCTACGTGTTCACCGATAAATATCTCGTGGCGCGCTACTGGCAACATCCAGATGCTTCGCTGCCAAAAGTATTTATCAGCGAACTTGAAGTCGATAAACTATCAGCGCGAGCGGGTGCCATCATCGCTGAGTTACTCGCGCAACTGCCCGTTGATTTTGCTACCCGCGCCGATCTACCGTGGGCTGGCCGGCCTTGGCAGGTAACGCACAGCCAGTACACCGAGTTGCTGGCCGAGAGTGAATATGCCGCGTGGCTCGCAGCGTTCGGCTTCCGCGTCAACCACTTCACCGTTGACGTAAATCGTTTGCACACGTTTGATTCACTATCGGCGCTCAACGATTTTCTAGTACAACAAGGCATCGAGCTCAATCGCGCCGGTGGCTTGGTGAAAGGCAACCCTGGTGAGCGACTGGAGCAATCTTCGACCATGGCGGCACCCATTGCGGTGCAATTCTCCGACGGTGTGTTCAACATACCATCGTGCTACTACGAATTTGCCAAACGCTATCCGTTGCCCAATGGCGACATGTTTCAAGGCTTTGTCCCGGCTTCGGCCAATAAGCTATTTGAAAGCACCAACGTGAAGTAACGGTCACTCACACCATGCCAGCAGGCACACTCACGGCCTCGACCGCTTCGAACCCAGGCCCGCGCCGTTTGTCTTTGAGCACGCGGATGGTTGCAAAATAATCGTTCCCCGTTGGCGCTGGTTTACGCATGGCTTCGGCGCGCAACGAAACCAGTGAACCAAGCGACGTAGATTCCGTAGTTTTTTCAGTCAGACAAACCACCGCAGCATCATGTTGCTGCGCCAAGGTGATGAGTCGAGCATGGGTTGCCGTCGCAGCTGCACCCGCCATTTGATTCGGCTGATTTGGCTTATTCATTTGAGACCGCTCAGCAGCTCCAGCTCCTAAATCAATAACCACCAACCCAATGGCACCTGAGCGCAACACTCGCTCGGCTGCACGCATCGCGGTAGCCCGATCGGCAACACGCACAACAACCAGCGCTGCGAGATCTACCCCACTTGCAGCGAGGTCTGGTGGAAAAAATGTTGAATGGGCTAATGTTACCCAGACCACTGGTTCACCAGCAGTTTGCGCATCAACCACGATGCCCGCGGCCGTCGTTAACACCGCAGTGGCACCTCGGCCCGAAATCTCTACTAACCGACCGCGCATCGCGGTGAGTCCCCAACATGCGCTGCGTTGTTCGGTTTGACGCGCCCGCATGTCATCGAGCGACAACACCGGTGCAGCCGCTAACGCACGCCCTGCGCTACTAGTATTCGTGCTTCGGGCATGCGCTAAAAAAGCTTGTAAATCATCAAATTGCGACATGATATGAACATAGGTTCAGTACCATGTCGGTCTGACATTGATCTACCGCCTATTTTGTAATGCAGCCGCTGGCCTTCAATGGTTGCATCCCAAAGATCCTGCTACCAATGGGTTCAAAACACATCAAGATCGGAAACGACCATGGACGATAAACGCGTTGGCAACGAAGCAAAGTGCCCGGTAACAGGCGGTTTTGGCAAACACACCACGTTGGGTGTGCGATCAAACCGCGACTGGTGGCCAAAGCAACTAAACCTGAAAATTCTGCATCAGAATTCCAGCTTGTCCAATCCGTTGGGCGAGGCGTTCGATTATGCAACTGCGTTTAAACAACTGGACTTGGCAGCGCTCAAAGCCGATCTCGTTGCATTGATGACGACATCACAAGACTGGTGGCCCGCCGACTATGGTCACTATGGACCACTGTTTATTCGCCTGGCCTGGCACAGCGCAGGCACGTATCGCACTGGCGATGGCCGTGGTGGCGCGTCCGATGGTACCCAGCGTTTTGCACCGCTGAGCAGTTGGCCCGACAACGGCAACCTCGACAAAGCCCGACGGTTACTTTGGCCGATTAAGCAAAAGTACGGCAACGCGATTTCATGGGCCGACTTGATGATCTTCAGCGGCAACTGCGCGTTGGAATCAATGGGCTTCAAAACCTTTGGCTTCGGCGGTGGTCGGGTCGATGTGTGGGAGCCACAAGAAGACGTCGACTGGGGTAGCGAAGACACCTGGCTCGGCGACAAACGTTACATCGGTGATCGACAACTCGATAATCCGCTCGCTGCTGTGCAGATGGGCCTCATTTATGTGAACCCAGAAGGCCCCAACGGCAAACCAGATCCACTGGCATCGGCCCGCGACATTCGCGAAACCTTTGCGCGCATGGCGATGAACGACGAAGAAACCGTCGCACTGATCGCTGGCGGTCATACCTTTGGCAAAGGCCATGGCGCTGGCCCAGCGACGCATGTTGGCCGTGAACCTGAAGGCGCCAGCATTGAAGAACAAGGCCTCGGTTGGAAAAACAGTTTCGGCAGTGGTAAGGGCGTGGACACCATTACCAGCGGCTTGGAGGGCGCGTGGACCACCAACCCAGTGCAATGGGACAACAACTACTTCGACAATCTGTTCAACTACGAATGGGAATTGGTGAAAAGCCCGGCCGATGCTTGGCAGTGGACACCGAAAGATGCAGCGGCGGCGGGCACCGTACCGGATGCCCACGATCCAACCAAGCGCCATGCACCGGTGATGTTTACCACCGACGTGGCGCTGAAGGTCGACCCACTTTATGCGCCGATTTCAAAACGCTTCCATCAAAATCCGGCGCAGTTTGCTGATGCATTTGCTCGCGCGTGGTTCAAACTGACGCATCGTGATTTAGGGCCACGCACATGTTATCTCGGCGGGCTGGTGCCAGCCGAAGCACTGCTCTGGCAAGATCCGGTGCCTGTCGTTGCCCACAACTTGATTGACGCGCAAGACATCGCCACGTTGAAAACTTCGCTGTTAGCGTCGGGGCTGTCGATCGCTCGCCTAGTAGCTACCGCATGGGCTTCGGCTGCAACCTTTCGCGGCTCAGACAAACGCGGTGGTGCCAACGGCGCTCGGCTGCGGCTGGCGCCGCAAAAAGATTGGGCCGTGAACGAGCCAGCACAGTTGAGCGCGGCCCTTGAGGTGTTGGAGCGCATCCAACAACAATTCAACAGCGCCCAAACCAGCGGCAAGCTGGTGTCCCTCGCTGATTTGATCGTGCTCGGTGGTTGTGCCGCCGTCGAACAAGCAGCCAAAAACGCCGGGCATAACGTCGCGGTGGCGTTTACCCCAGGCCGGACCGACGCATCGCAAGCACATACCGACGTCGAAGCGTTTGCCGTATTGGAGCCGATCGCTGACGGCTTCCGCAATTATGTCAAAGCGGGCTGCACCGTATCCGCCGAAGAACTGCTCATCGATCGTGCGCAACTATTGACGCTGACCGCACCGGAACTCACGGCGCTGGTCGGTGGTTTGCGGGTTTTGAATGCCAACGTCGATGGCGCGTCGCACGGCGTGTTCAACACGCGACCTGAAACGCTAAGCAATGATTTCTTTGTGAAGTTGCTCAATATGAATGTGACGTGGGCGGCCACCTCCCCTGCCGAGCAGGTGTTTGAAGGCAAAGATCGCATCACTGGTAAGGTAGTGCACACCGCCACCCGCGCCGATCTCATCTTCGGCTCCAACGCCCAGCTGCGCGCCATCACCGAAGTCTATGCAAGTGCCAACGCCGAGCCAGCGTTTGTGCATGACTTTGTCGCTGCCTGGACCAAAGTGATGAATCTTGATCGCTTTGATTTGGCGTAGCAACCTGGGCTAGAGCGCACTCGGCGCGCGAAGACCGGGAAAGGTCCCTACAATGAACCGCGCGAGGTACGCGTGGCAGCGTGAATTTCGGCGACTTGTCGTCGAAAGAGGGACCGGGAAAGGTCCCTACAATGAACCGCGCGAGGAACGCGTGGCAGGGTGAATTTCGGCGACTTGTCGTCGAAAGAGGGACCGGGAAGGGTCCCTACAATGAAGCAAACATCAAGTTGATTTTACGATTCGCCCCGGCAAAATCACCGCTGGTGTACTTGTCAGAAACTTCTTGCAAGCCAGCGCTCATCGCAGCGTTGGCCGACTCGCTGAGTTTGGCGCTGGAAACCCGAGCGTTAAGCCGCAGCATTTTGTTGCGCACAAAATCACGATCAACTTTGATGGCATCGACGTTGCCCGAGAGCTGCGCCGCAGCAAGGTAGGCGCGGCCCCAATCGGCATCGGCCATGGCTTTGGTGGCTTCACTTTCAAGTCCTTGCGCTTGGCCCGGTAAGTCGGACGGCATCAAACCCTTTTTACTCATGTTAGCCCGCGCCTTCGACAACAACGGCTCCACTTCGCCGCGTGTATAGTTGGCACCTTTGGGCGCGGCAGCCTGTACCACCACCGCGGGGCCCGACGAGTTGCCGCACTTTTCGCTGAGCGCGGTCATCTGCGCCAACAGCTTGGTGTCCACTTCGCCGCCACCGCCACCACCGGTTGTACCAGCGCGCATCGCGGCTTCAAGTTTGGTGATGAGCCCTTCGAGCCGGGTGACTTCAGCCTGCAACGCTGCGTTCGATTGCGCATCACCACCGCCACCGCCGCCACCAGCCCGAGCAATGCCATCGACCTTGGCCGATAGCTCGCTGATTTGCCCTGCCAGCATTTCACTTTGCTGCTCGGTTACATCCGAGAGTTTCTTCTTGAGGCCACTGGCATCGCCACCACTGGCTTCAACGCTTTTGATTTCGGCTTCAATTTTGACTTTGTCATCGGACAATTTTTTGCGCGTGGCCAGCAGAATATCGCGTCGTGCCGCTAAGTCTTTTTGAGTTTTCTCATCAACCCCAGCAGTCTTGCTCTTACACGCCGCGCCGCCGACCAGCACCACAAACAATAACGAAGCTACGCTAATCCTCATATGAGATAATTGTACGAGATCTGAGATGAAATGTCGTGTTTCGACCGATTGCACCCAGGAAATGACCAGGCTTGCGCACAGCCTACGGAATCTGCATACACTGCGCGCATGTTGCTTTACCAAGACCCTCGGGCTCCCAATCCACGTCGGGTGCGCATCTTCTTCACCGAAAAAGCGTTGGAATTTGAAACCATTGAAATCCTCATCGCCAGCGGCGCGCATCAAACCGAAGACTTCCGCTCCAAGAACCCCATTGCGCAGCTACCCGTATTGGAACTAGCCGATGGCCGAATTCTGCGCGAGTCGATGGCAATTTGCCGCTACGTCGAGGAACTGCATCCTGAACCCAACCTGTTCGGTGGAGATCAGTGGGAGCGCGCACAGATTGAGCAATGGAATCGCCACGCCGAGCTCGAAATGCTCTACCCGATTGCCCAAGTATTTCGCAACACCAACCCGTTTTGGGTCGGCCGCATCGCCCAAGCCCCCGAGTTTGGCGAAATCATGCGCAAGGTCGTGACCGATCGCATGGCCTGGTTCAACCACGAACTTGGCCAACGAACCTACGTCGCTGGTGAACGCTTTACCGTGGCCGACATCACATTATTGTGCGCTATCGATTTCGGCAAACCGTCCAGCATTCGT
>JAYWHS010001152.1:0-6801 GCA_043777635.1 Kofleriaceae bacterium
GATGCGCCAATTGGCTTGGGCCGAGACACCGGTAGACAACGTGGGCACCAGAAAGCCGCCGGTCGGGCCGTTGCTAGAGCCATCGGTCGTCGACGCTGAAACCGTGGCGGTCGGACGCAGTGGCACACCGGCTAGATCGATGCGGGCATGCGCCGCATCGATCGCTGCTTTGGTGCTGCGAATCGACGGATGTTGTTGGCGCGCGATAGTTAAGGCTTGTTCAAGCGACATGATTTCGCCTGGCGGCATAGGCAGCTTGGCCGGCGGCAGCGGTGTTGTCGTCGCAGTAGATGGCGCTACTGTGGTCGGCGCAACATTGGTCGGCGCAGTCGCCGGCGCGGGACTTGGTTGCGCCAATACATTCGCCGGAATCAAAGCCAAGCCGGCGCTCGCACAAAAATGCATCACGCTATACTTCATGATTCGTACCTCAAGGCAGTAATTGGATCGAGTTGCGATGCACGGATCGCTGGGTACAAACCAAAAATTACCCCAACGCCACCAGCCACACCGACGGCAATGGCTGCGGTCTTGGCGGGGAAAAACAATGGCCACCCAAAGTAACTGGCCATCCACTTCGCAAACAGGGCACCGAGCCCAAGCCCCAACAAGCCACCGACCGCCGACAGCACCAATGACTCAACGAGAAATTGCGTCATGATGTTAATCGGTTTGGCGCCAACGGCCATGCGAATGCCAATCTCGCGGGTCCGCTCAATGACGCTGACCAACATAATATTCATGACCCCAATGCCGCCAACAAACAAGGACGCCGCGGCCACCAAGGCAAGCAATGTTGAAATGCGATCGGTTGAGTCTTGTTGCGCTTTGGCAAATTCGGCCGGGTTGCGAATTCGGAAGTCGTCTTCGGCCGCAAGCGAAAGTTTGTGGCGATCACGCAATAAGCTGGTGATCGCCGCCATGGTTTTTTCAGCGGCATCGCCTGATTTCATTGAGACCAACAACTGACCCTTGATGTATTTGGCTAAGCCCTTTTCTAGTTTTTGTTGGTAGGTTTTGACCGGGATGATCAACGTGTCGTCGTAGTCGCCCATCGGGCCTTGGCCTTTGCTGGCGAGCACGCCGATGACTTCAAAAGGTTGGCCGTTGATGCGCACCACTTGGCCAAGTGGGCTAGCACTGCCAAATAATTGGGTTGCGACGGTTTTGCCCAGCACACAAACTTTGGCGGTGCTGTTGCCGGTATCCTCGTCGAGTACCACGCCTTGCGCAGCCTCCCAATTACGAATCTTGAACCACACGCCGGTGGTACCAATCACCGAGGTATTCCAATTGTTGTCTTCCGACGATAGTTGGGTGCGGGTTTGCAGCGCGGGCGCAACCCATTGCACCGATGGAATCTCGGTGCTCAGGGCCTGCAAATCGTCCCAGGTCAATGATTGTTTGGAGCCCGCACCACCGGCCGCACCGAAGCTAGGTTGGCTACCATTGCTAACCATCAACACATTCGTGCCGAGGCCTTGAAACACTTGTTTGACGGCTTGTTGCGCGCCTTGGCCGGCTGCAACCATGGCAATGACGGCGCCAATGCCGATGATGATGCCCAACATCGTGAGCATCGAGCGAACTTTGTTGCGCCACAACGCACGCATGGCGAGCCATAAAGTGGTGAGTAAATTCATGTGGCCTCGACCGGGGTTGGCGTTTGTCGGTGATCTTCGATGATCCGGCCGTCGCGCAACGTTACGACCCGCCCGGCATACGCGGCTATGTCGGCTTCGTGGGTTACCAAGATGACAGTTTTGCCTTGGGCTACCAAGCCTTGCAAAATGCCCATGATGTCGTGCGAGGTTTTGGTATCGAGATTGCCGGTGGGCTCGTCGGCCATGATGATCGGTGCTTCGGTAACCAAGGCGCGGGCAATAGCCACGCGTTGCTGTTGGCCACCGGAGAGTTGGTTGATGTAATGGTCTTCACGCCCGCCTAAGCCAACACGGGCCAGTGCAGCGCGAGCTCGCTCACGTCGTTGCTTGCTGGAAACGCCTTGATACCACAAAGGCATTTCAACGTTTTCTTGTGCATTGGTGCGCGACAGCAAATTGAAACTTTGAAAAACAAAGCCAATCATTTTGCCACGGACATCGGCGAGTTCGGCGCGCGACAGTCCGGTAGTCGGACGTCCGTTGATCAAGTAACTGCCTTTGGTGGGTTGATCAAGGCAGCCCAAAATATTCATCATCGTCGATTTGCCCGAGCCCGACGTGCCGATCAAGGCAACTGAAGAACCCCGTTCGATTTGCAGATCAACGGCGTGCAGCGCGTACACGATGTTGTCGCCCATGATGTATTTACGCTCGACGCCACGCAGTTCCAGTTGCGGTGTGGCATCGGTCGTCGCCGCGGTTGGCGCCGCTGTGGTCGACATTAGAATGCGCCGACCTTGCGTTTAGGCGCTGGCAAGCCTGAAACTTCGGTGATCAGTACATCGCCGGGGGCAATTTCGCCTTCGAGAATTTGGGTGGTCGAGCCATCACTGAGGCCAAGTTTGACTGGGGTAGGCTTGGGCGCACCGTCGACGAGCCGCCAAAGCAATGCGCGACCCGGTGTTGCCGTGCGCGGTTTGCCACTGCTGCCGCCGGAGCCGCCGGAGCCGCCAGATCCGCCCGGGCGTTTCAGATTGTAGCGCTCGCGCAGCGACACCATTTGAACCATCGTTGGCTTAAAGCGCAGCGCAGCGTTGGGCACTTTGATGACATCGCTGACTTGTTCCAGCGTGAACGTCACATTGGCTGTCATGCCTGGGCGTAATAGTTTTTCTTTGTTGTCGACATCGATGACGGCGTCATACGTCACTACGCCTTGCGTCGAAGTTGGCGCATTGCGCACTTGCCGCACCACGCCTTCAAACGTTTTGCCAGAAAATGCGTCGACTGCAAAGCTGGCCTTCATGCCCTCGGTCAACCGGCCGACATCGGCTTCAGCCACGGCGGTATCAATTTGCATCACCGCCAAATCTTGCGCAATGGTGAACAGCGTCGGCGCTTGCAGTGAGGCTGCCACGGTTTGGCCAACATCAACGGCGCGCGACAGCACTACGCCGTCGACCGGCGAACGAATCGTCGCATACGATAAATTGAGTTTGGCTTGCGACACGTTGGCGGCTGCAAGTTGCGCTTGCGCACGCGCTGCACCGAGGCTGGCCTTGGCTGTGTCGTATGCGACCTCCGCTGCTTCAACGGTAGCGCCGGCAACCAATTGTTGCGCTTGTAAATCGCGTTGCCGTGCGCGCTGGCGTTCGGCATCGGCCAAGCCCACTTGCGCTCGGGTAACATTGGCTGTTGCAACCGCCATGCTGGCGATGGCTTGAGCGACCTGCGAGGTCAACACCGACTCGTCAAGTTTGGCAATCAGTTGACCTTTGGTCACGTTGTCGTTGAAGTCAGCGTGGATCTCGACCACGCGGCCCGACACTTGAGCGCCGACTAACACGGTGCCGCGCGCTGACAGCGTGCCGTTGGCGGTGACTTGGGCTGCAATGTTGCCTTTGCTTGCCGTGGTCGTTGCAAAGTTGATTTTTGCAGCACCGCTCGACCAAGGCTTTTTGATCACCAGCCACGTGCCGCCGCCCGTGAGCAGCGCGAGCACGAGTATCCTTGGAATCCAACGGTTTACCTTCACGATGTACACTCTGGGCTAGCCGTCTTGCGGCGATGTTGAGCGTTTGTTACGAAGTGTGTTGTTGGCGCGGCATACAGCCGCTCCGGCGTAACTGACCGCGCTATAGCAGGAAGCCCGGCGACGCGCCATCCCCGCTATCCGTGCGCGTTTTGCTATGGTTATTCAGCGCCCAATGAAGTCGCTTGGCAAGGCCAATTTTTTTGGTAAAAAAACATAATAACTGCCGGTGCTGTTCATGCGACCTGAAACATCGACTGCTGCGGCATCTTCGCCCCAATAAATATCAGCGCGCACAGCACCCTTGATACCACCGCCGGTGTCTTGTGCGATTACCAAGTGTTGCCAGGCCGCACTGGTGGTGGCGTTGGGCATTGGCGCGGTGGTGTCGATCCACAGCGGAGTTGAATAGGCGATAAACGCACGGTCGATCGCAGCGCTGCGCCCAGCGGTGAGCGTGACTCCTTGCGAACCTTGGGCGCCGGCTTTGTTGGCTTTTTTGAAAAACACAAATGATTCATTTTGGTCGACGATTTCGTCGAAACGCGCCGGGTTGGCGGCGAACCACTTGCGAATGCCTTGCATGCTGCCAGTGCCCGGCGGCGTGCCCAAGTCGCGTAAAATTTTGCCGACGCCACGATAGACGCGGCTGGTTTTGCCGTCGACTTCGAGCCACACTTTGCTGCCATCTTCGAGGGTTACTACCGCCGAGCCCTCGATTTCGGCGAATAAGACGTCGAGTTTGTCGTCGGCCCACAATAATTCGAGCTTGCGGTTGGCGAGTACGCCTTGGCGAATTTCACTGCGGCTCGAATAATGTTCCATCGATTTCGATTTCGGATCGACGCGGCCCCACACCGTACGGCCTTTGCCATCGCTAATAAATTTTCCTAAATCAATCGAGATCAAATCTGGGGGCCGACTGTAGATCGGCGCTTGATACGCGCCCCCACGCTTTTTGGAAGCGCGCAGGGACTGCACACAATAGCCGGTAAGCTTTCCGTCGCCATTCGTAGGTAGCGTGCTCGCAGCGCGATACGGCGTGAATTCGCGTTCAAAGAATCTACGCGTGTCGGCGTCACTGCTTGTCCCGGCGCGGATCTGCTTGGCTGCCTTACAAGCAGCGCGCCAATCCCGCGCTTTGCCCGAATACCCATCAACCCCGATGGGCTTGTCGTCACCTAGTTTTTCTAGGCGCGCACATGATTGCAAAAACGCCGGTAAAACCTCGCTCACTCGATCGCTGGTCCAGCCGGGCAACGCAGTGAAGTCAACCTGCTGCAGCGTGATGGCTTCGGCCACCACAGCTGGCGCGGTCGGTGCACACGGTGGCAGGCCGGGCACCGATGGGGCGGCAGGTCCGTTCGGTACGGTTACTGGTTGCGGTGTGGTTGGAGCTGTCGACGTGGCCGACGCAGTCGACGCTGTTGCGGCCGGTCGTTGGGTCGCAGCGGGTGGGCTCGCACCGTTGTTGGCATCCTTGGTGGCCGGCAACTGTTCACAGCCAGCCAGCAAGAGTAACGGAAGCCATCCAACAACAGCGGCGGTTCGAGACATGACTAGATCATACGCAAGCAATCGCGCTGCGCCAGTTTGTAGTTGCGCATCGCGGCATTGCGCCGAGCCGCTACGCCAGCGCTTTGCGGATCGCGACAGTAATGGCTAAGGCCACGGCTAAGGTGACCAAAAACAGCAGTGCGAGAATCCACGGCGGTACCGCACGAGCGGGACGATCTGCGGTTTTCTGCCAATCGACATTTTGCGGAAACTGCTCACCTACCGGCGTCATCAGTTGCGCACCGGGTGGCATTTGGAATTGCCCACTCAACGGTGGGCCAAGCGAACCTGGTGCCGGTGCCGCCCCAGTGGGGCCGGTGCCTTCGTTCGACCAGTTTTGTGCCGCCCAGTTGGGTGGTGGCATGTTGGTAACCGGTTGCGGTTGCATCTGCGCACCTGGCGGGTAGTTGAACTGGCTAGGGTTGGATTGGTCGCCGAACGGCGGCGGTTGGGTGTTGCCAATCATGCCGTTGGTGCCAGGAAAGCTACTTGAACTCGACGGTGCCCGACTCGCGGTGGCGCCCATCGGCATCGAGTTATCGAACGGTCCTGGTACCCCAAACGGGCCAGCGGATGGCGGCGGCGATGATGGCGTACGCCCAGTTCGCTCGGGTTGCGCGGTTGGCGGGCGCGATAGATTTAGCGGTTGCGGTTGGGTTGGGGTGTCGCCGCGCACCGGAAAGGGCGACGGCGCAATTTGCTCGTCGGTTGCTAGTTGCGTCGCTAGGTTGGCGATGTTGGGAAAGCGTGCAGCGGACGGGCGCGCCGATGCCTCGTTTGCGCTCGAAGCTACGCCAGGCAGACCCACGGGCATGGTTTTCGCGCGCGCATCCATCTGCTTGAGCAATTCAGTTGGATTGGCTTCGATCCGCGTGTTTTCTTGCGGCAGATCATCGGGATCTACTTCGGGTTCGCCCCAGTCTTCGACGGCTGGCTTGGCGTTGCTCAGCATGCCAGGCGTGAAGTCACTCAAGAATTGTGAAAGTTCGCCAGGTTCAGGTTTCTCAGGTTGCTCGTCGAGAATCAGATCAGCAGTGGCAAGTACATCGATCGGTGCAGGCTCAGGTGCACGCTCAGGCCCCGACAAGCCAGCTAACGGTTTGATGACTTTGCGCGCAATGCTTGGCACGGCTCCAGCGCTGGCACCCGCCGCTGCACTCGGTTTGCTGGTAGCCCCGCCAGCGATGCTCGGAATTGCGCCGCCAGCGGCCTTGCCCGGCTGAGCACCGACGGCAGGAATACTCGGTACTGCGGTCGCAGGTTTCGCGACCGGTGCCGCTGGGCCTCTTGATGGCAGCGGTGACGGCGCCGGTGAACGCGGAGGCAGTGGCGCAACCGCTGGTGCCGAGGACGGCTTAGGCGGTAGCGGCGTTACGCCAGGAGTTGCGACCACGGCCTTCCTCGGTTGAGGGGCCGGTGCGGCTGCCGCTAGTTCGTTATCTTCATCCTCGCCAACGGCGTTTTCGTCGGGCGAGATCAGCTCGCGCATGCGCTGATTGTGTTCGTCGATCTCGGTAACAAAATGTTGGTCAAAGAACCGCGCAATTTCGCCGGGACCGCCGCTGGCACCTTTGCTGTGCATGTATTGCAGCAGCGTGTCGCCAAATT
>JAYWHS010001153.1:0-2036 GCA_043777635.1 Kofleriaceae bacterium
GGATAACCGGACCAAGGCCGGCCGTGCAGCGAACCGGCGGGTTGAATTCCGCCTCGACGGCGCGAAGGGCGACATCCGTGATGGTGGCGCGGCGGTGCCCGTCGAATAATGTAAAATTCCGCCGAAGGCTGGCGTTTTTCGACGAAAGCTAGGCAATCGCAAAGAAGAAATCGGCCGCAGGTGTGTCGAAGGCGGCAAGGAAGCGGGCCATGGCAGTGTCGCGGCGTCCACCATCGCCCGCAAACGCAACATCCTCGACGATTTCCCTGCGGCCGCTCCAATCTACTGTCTCGCCGACACGGTGCTCGCTCATCGCTCCAACCCGTTGCGCACCAAACGCCCGGCAATTTGTCCAACTGCGACCTGCGACCGCGTCGCTTCGCTTCGAGCCGCGCACACGGGTTGTAGTCGAAAATACTAGGTGCCAAGCTGCGCGCAGATCGTAATCCTGCTGTTGCCGCTGTCTGCTGCATTGGGTGTTACGGCGGCACCATGGTAGCGAATCCCAAGAATTCGCACTTCGATTTTTCGAAAATGGTTGGACCATTAGGGAAATGCGGTGATAGGCTGCGCGAGCAAACAAGGCTGCAGGTAGTGCGCCGTTTGAAAGAGTTGGGATGAAACACGAGGTAGATGTAAAACGTCAAGGCGTGGTGCGTGGCGAGTCATTCGGCTCGTTGTTGCGTTGTGGTGTTGTTGCGGCATCGGTGCGGCGCACGCTGACGATGCAGCGATGCTGCACGTGCTGGTGCAAGCCCGCGCGCGGGACCTGCAGCCTGATGAGGCGCGCCAAGTGGAGGCGCTCAACGCTGCCTTGCGCGATCGCGCCTATCTCGTGGATGCGCGCGCGTTAGCGGCACGCGTGGATGCAGGGCTGTTGCTCTTTCCGTCCGATGAGGCCGTGCTCGACGATGCAACGTTGCGCGCGCAAATTGCGAGTGGAATTTCAGACTATAACAACACCCGCTTTGAGGATGCGACGCGGGCGTTAGCGAAGGTTATTAGGGCGTATTGGCGCAATCCTTGGGCGAAGAATAGCGCCACAGCATTTATTCCGATCGCAGAGGCGTATCTTGTGTTGGCTGTGAGCCAGCAGAAGTTAGGAGATGAAACCGCAGCACGCGCTACGATGCGGGCACTCGTGCGCGGCTTCACGATGAGTCCCGCAATGTTGACCAAGTACGGGCCGATGGTCGCTGCATTTTATAAAAATGTGGAACGTACAACAACGCCGCAAGTGGTAGGCCGACTGGAAATTGCGAAGGCTGATCCGCAAACGCAGGTGTACGTAGATGGCGAATTTGTGACGGCCAGCGAGAATACTTGATTCTCATGCAAGGCATTAGAGCCTGCGTTTGTCACGTGCTGTTGCGCATGCCACGCATGGTCGGCCATCTGTACGACGTGGAGATTCGCAACGGTGAAACAACGCGCCTTGACGAGCGCGGCACCACAAACATCGCGTGGCACCAAGATTGGGTTGGGTGGTCGTTGCCGGCCGATACTTTGTTGCAGGAGGTTGGTGAACGTGCGGGGGCGTTCGCCAAGCGCCTACATGTGTCGTCGGACGTGGCCGTGGTGTACACGACCCGCGCGGCAGGCCTGCCACAGCTAGCCGTCGCTGTGCTTGGTGGCGGCGGGCAACTGTTGCGCAGCTACGTGATCGATCCCAGCCTCACGCCGGAGCACATGGTGGAGGTTGCGCGGTTTGTGGCCGAAGGTTCCGCAGTGAGGTTGCCGTCGCCGCGGGCGGCCGTCGCAAGGGCACACGCCGCAACGTCATCGCCTTCACATCTTGGCGCCAAGCTACTGGTGGCCGGCGGGGTAGGGTTGGTGATTGCGGGCGGCAGCTGGTTTCAGTATCGGAACCAGTTACTGAAACCCAAGACTTTGTATCATTTTACACCGTACTAATCAATGCAGGCCTGGCTGGGCGTGATGCGGACCAGCTTACCGCTGCGGAATTTGCGCAACTTGCTCCATTAATGACGCATAACTCCTCCGTAAGCGGTAGTGTAATGGCGCTCGACCATATT
>JAYWHS010001154.1:0-2035 GCA_043777635.1 Kofleriaceae bacterium
CCTCGTCGTAACGTTGCCGGGCACAACAGTTGGTGTGCTATCCCAAAACCAAGCTGGCCTAGTGAAATGGTTGCCCGACGCACCGTGGGAAGCTGCAAACCAACACCCCCGGCTAGGCTTGGCATTTTTGCGATCGCGCGGCCCCCAGTCACATGCGAGCGATCTTCCTGCGTGGTTTGAAAATCTTTTGCCTGAGCGAACCTCCCCACTTCGCCAGCGGCTGTGTCAGCTCCATGGCCTGCGCGATGGACAATCATTTGCCCTCCTTCGTGTTTTGGGCCACGACTTGATCGGCGCAGTCGAAGTGATCAACCCAACTTCGACAACCGCAACCGAAATGACGTCAGGCCCCGTAGGTAGGCCTCCGCACGTGGAAAACGCGCCCGGCGATACCAACTATACGGACAAATCGGCCCTCCGCCTCTCAGCACTTACCGGCATGCAGCTCAAATTTTCAATGTCGATGGTTGACGATCGTCTCATTTTGCCAGCCATTGATAGTGCATCGCAGTGGATTGTAAAATTTCCCGGCGCCGAATTTGAAGAACTAGCGCAGGTTGAACACGCGACGATGAGCTGGGCGCGGGCCGCAGGATTCAATGTGCCTGACCACAAAGTTGTGAATGTGGCTGAACTTGATGGCATACCAACAGGTTGGACTGCGGCCGGCTGCGCGTTTGCCGTCAAACGATTTGACCGACGAAGCGACGGATCAAAAGTTCATCAAGAAGATCTCTGTCAGGCGCTGCAACTCCGTTCGGCGGACAAATATGGTGACGGTAACGAACGGGTTAGCTTCGAAGGGGCCTTGCGACTCGTGATTGACGCGTGCGGCGAAACCGAAGGTCGAGAAATGGCGCGGCGCGTGGGCTTCATGATCGCGTCAGGTAATTCTGACGCTCATCTCAAAAATTGGAGCTTGCTTTGGGGCGATCGCGTTAGTCCAATTCTCACACCTAGCTACGACCTGGTTGCCACAATCGCGTGGCGTGACAAATTAGGCTGGGGACTTAAAGGCGGGCCGACTCTCGCGCTCGCCTTGGGTGGTCAAAAAGAATTTCGCCAACTCAACAATACTGCACTCCAGGAAGCAACCCAACGCGTAGGTGTCGCGTGGCTTAGCGATGAAGTGCGGGATGGAATAGAACGTGCGAAGCGCGCATGGAAAGACATTGAGCAGACTACCCCTTCGCGAATGTGCAAGGCAGTGGCAGAGCATTGGGACGCGGTACCGTTGCTCGCTACGTTCAACAAATAGCCATGGCCAGCGCTCCCAGCCAGCCGTCGCTGCGTCGCGGTGCCATGTATGGCCTACTTGCCGCGGCGTTATTCGGCATCTCGGCGCCGGTAGCCAAGCGGTTGCTCACTGATATTTCACCGGTGGTGTTAGCTGGGCTTTTGTACCTTGGAGCAGCGGCCGGTCTATGGACGTACTCGCTGCTGCGTCCGTCCAAGATTGAAGCACCGCTGCAATGGTCTGATCGGTTGCCGGTGCTCGGCGTGGTGCTGCTCGGTGGCGTGGCCGGGCCGATTCTCATGTTGTTTGGGTTGCAGCGCGTCACCGGGCTCACCGGCTCGTTATTGCTGAACCTCGAAGCACCGTTCACGGTGATGGTCGCAGCGTTGGTCTTCCGCGAACACGTCGGCCGTTATGCGATTGCCGCCGTCATCCTGATCGTCGGTGGCGCAGCGGTGTTGCGGGTCGAGCCGGGGCAGTTTGCAGCCGACCCCATCGGAATCGCCTTACTGGGCGCAGCGTGTTTGGCGTGGGCGCTCGACAACAATCTGACCCAGCGTTTGTCGTTGCGCGATCCGTTGGCCATTGTACGCGTCAAAACCTTAGCTGCTGGCACGATCAATTTGTTACTTGGCCTGCTCGTCGCACGCGAAAAAATCCCTGCCCTCTCCTGGTGCGCTGCTGCGATGGTGCTCGGTGTAGGCAGCTATGGCGTGAGCGTTGTACTGGATGCGTATGCACTGCGCCTCGTCGGTGCTGCCCGCGAAGCTGCCTACTTTGCCTCGGCACCGTTTATGG
>JAYWHS010001155.1:0-6794 GCA_043777635.1 Kofleriaceae bacterium
ATGCCATTGGTGCACACATGGATGGCTGCATTACAGCGGCCCAGCACGTCGGCCGGAAGTACGGTTTGACGCAACGTAACTGCTTGAACTACGTACGCAACAGCGAACCCGTCACTCGCTACTTGGTGAGTGACAAGCAGCACAAGCATTGTTAGATGTGACGTGGTAGCCGCCAATGGCATCAAGATGGCGACTAGCAGGGATAGCGTTGAGGCTACAACCAGCGTCGGGCCAATGCCAAACCGGCGTTTAAGGCCGCGCGAGAGTAGTGCACCAAGGAGGGCCCCGATGCCGCCGAAAGCAATGACGATGCCTAACAGCGTGGTCGATAAATGCAAGATGCGTAAACAGTACATGGCGTACAGCGTCATGAAAAAGCCGCCGCTGATCGACCAAACCATGTGTGCGAGCACCAACCATTTGACCTGCGGATGATTAAAAATAGTGCGCAGGCCAAACCGTAGATCGGCGAGGGCCGGCGGGCGCGGTGGTTTGCGCGGTGACGGGTCCTGCTCCGAGCGTTCGCTCGTTCGCTCCATTTGCGGGTCCAATGGTTCGGCGACACCGTTCGGACCAGTTGCGGGAGCAATGGCAGCTGCCGAATCGCGGCGTTGCGGCTCACGGATTTGCACCAGCCACAGCGCTGACCAAAGATAACTTACCGCGTCGACGACAACAGCCAGCGGTGCGCCGAGTGCTGCGATGAGCGAACCCGCGGCTGCAGGACCGGCAATTTCTGCGATTGCATCGGTGGTTTCGAGTTTGGCGTTGCCTTCTTCAAGCTGCGGTTTGCTGATCAACGCTGGCAAATACGCATTGTCGGTAATCATGAATAACGCCGTGGCTGCGCCGACGCCGGCACCCACCAAAGCCAATTGCAGTAACGAGAGGGCACCGAACCACCATGCGATCGGCAACGATGCCACTAATGCAACGCGCGCGAGATCCGCGCCAATCAAGATCCGCCGCTTGCTGCAACGATCAATAAATCCGCCTGCAAACATCGCAATGAGCACACCGGGTGCGAATTGCGCAGCGGCCATCACACCCATCATACCTTCCGGCACGCCGAGAGTGGCTACCGCAATAACCGGCAGGGCGGTCCGGGTGATCCGCGAGCCGAACGCACTAAACGTCTGCGCCGTCCACAGGCGCATGAAGTTGGGTTCACGCCAAAGGTCGCCAGCCACGGCGCTACACTAGCAGGTTGCGCGCGGTGTGGCATCAGCACCGGTGCGAAGCAGCGCAAGTCTTGCCCTACAAGAAACCAGCCACGAGTCAGAACGGAATATCGTCGTCGGGACCACCACCGCTACCGCCGCCACCACCACTAAAGCCAGCGCCGAAGTCGCCGTCGGATGGAGGAGGCGGGCCATCATTGTTACTGCCACGGCCTGCGCCGCCAGCTGCGCCGCCGCCTTCGCCTTTGCCACCGCCCAAGAACTGAACATCGTTGGCGATGATTTCAGTGATGTAGCGTTTTTGGCCTTCTTTGTCGTCGTACGAACGAGTTTGGATGCGGCCCTCGACGTAGACCTGGCGACCTTTGGCCAAGTATTTGGAGCAAACTTCGGCGCGTTTACCCCACACCACGATGCGGTGCCATTCGGTGCGCTCTTGGCGCTGGCCGTTTTTGTCGTTCCAGCTTTCGCTGGTGGCTAACCGCAGCTCACATACGCCTTGGCCACTGGGCGTGTAGCGCATGTCGGGGTCTTGTCCGAGATATCCAACGAGAATGACTTTGTTAACTCCGCCAGCCATAACTTCCTCGATCGTTCGTTAGATGGCGACTTTCGCCATGTTTCGTTGCTACCACAGCGCTCTGACAGGCCATGCAAGCTACGCGGCGGCGCAATTTGCGCAGATATGTTACGTGTTAGCGCGTATGTTGCTCCTCGAAACATTTCCGGCCGGTGCGTTCCAATGTAATTGCAGCATCTTGGCGTGCGCTGATAGCAAAGAGGCAATCGTGGTCGATCCCGGCGGCGAAACCGCACGCATCGCTGAGATCATCGCGCACTACGATTTGACCGTGCGGTCGATCGTGCATACCCACGCTCATCTCGATCACATCTATTGCACGCGCGATGTTAAACAAGCCCACGGCGGTGAGATCTGTTTGCATCGCGGCGATACTTTTTTGTACGACGGTTTCGCGCAACAAGCCGCCATGTTTGGCTGGCAGCCGCGCCCAACCGCGCCGGTGGATCGGTTTATTGAACACGGTGACAAACTCGCCTTGGGCAAACAACAGCTCGAAGTGATTCACACGCCGGGCCATACGCCGGGCTCGGTATGTTTCGAAGTTGCCGACGGCAATCGCACCGTAGTATTTGCTGGCGATACCTTGTTCAAAGGCAGCGTCGGCCGCACCGATTTGCCGGGTGGTGACAGCAAAACATTGTTGGCCTCAATCAAGACTCGCTTGTACAGCCGCAATCTAGACGCCATTGTAATTGCAGGCCATGGGCCGAGTACTACGTTGGGTGACGAAGCGCGCAAAAATCCATTTGTGAAGGCGTAGCCGGTTGTCGTCGGGTGACAGTTTGGTGCCACGTTCACAATGAGTCGGTGTTCATGCCGTCGACGACATAGTTGTTTTCAAGTGTCGAATTCCGATGATCGCGTTCCACGCGTGCGGCCAGTTGTTGTTGCAAACGGCGCCGTACAATAAGCCCGCGACTGTCGCCGAGGTCCAGGCCCAAGCGTGAGGTGGTCGCCGTGTTGGGCTCAACGTTGACCGTGAATCGTTCGCTGGTTGTAAACGGGAACGACACACCGAGCACATACGATCCGGGTGACAGTTGTTCGAGTAAAAAAATGCCATGGCTGTCGGTTTGACTTACGATCATCAGCCCATTTTCAACGGTGGCTAAGGTGCCCGTGATCGTTGCCCCTGCCACCAGCGTACCGGTACGGTAGTCGTTCACCACGCCGACGATGCTGCCACTGGTCGGGGACAATCTAGAAATCGGTAGCGGCGATGGCGGATCAATGGCTGGCATTCGGGTTTGCAGTTGTGTTGTGCAACCTGATGCAAACGTTGCGGCCAGGGTCGCGATTGAGCTAATTAGTTTCATAGCGGTGTTTGATCTTGGAAGATCAGCAAGCCGCGTTGCACGTCGGCGACGTAGAGGCGGCGGGTCACAGGATCCACGTCGATGCCAATGGCGCTTTCGAACAGCGAATTGCCGATGACGGCTTCATCCGGCGACCACGTATTGTAGTAGCCCAGCAGTTTTGGCTGGGTTGGGTCGGCTAGATCAAGGATGCGCACACCGTCGTGATAGTAGGTGATGTAGGCGCGGTCCCCGATTGCCATGATGTTGTGAATCGAGGTTTCGGCTCGGGTTTGATAGCTGCCGATTTCTTGCATGAACGTCGGCGATCCGGGCTCAGCGTCGACGACGGAGAGATCCGCACCGGCCGCTTCATCACCATGCAAGACCAGCTTGCGACCGCCCGCTACGGTGGCCCAACTCGAATGACTGCGGCGTTTTGGAGTCGCGGCCCAGCGGCCGGTTTCGACCGGGACTGCCGGGTTTTGGAAATCGACACGATACAAGCCGGCGTCCCACGCGTTGAGATATCCGATGCCTTGATCAATCATCATGTCGTGGACGTAGGAACCTGCGGTTTGAAAACTGCCGAGACGGATGGGGTGCAATGGATCGGTTACGTCGTCGACCGGGCAGGCGCCGGTCAAGCCACCCCAGTACGCGTAGGTTCGACCGTTGCGGGTTTCGGTGAACACGGTGTGAGCCGGTTCGTGCGCTGCACCGACGGTGACCGGTTGAGTTGGGTCGGTAACATCGACGATTTTGCTTGGCGAGTCCGCGATCAATGCATACGTTTTTGCGCCAGCGGACACCAGCTTCACATCATTGCTGTAACCGTTCACCCAGTGGCCAATGTTCGTTGGTCGAGCTGGATCGCGGATGTCAATTATAGATAGGCCATTGTCCCTTACTAGATATGCGTAGTTCCCTAGCACACGGACGTTGAGCGTGCGGTCAGAAGCCGTCCATGTTGGGTCGCGATATTCCCCGAGCTTTACA
Source organism: Kofleriaceae bacterium (assembly GCA_043777635.1). Lineage (GTDB taxonomy): Bacteria > Myxococcota_A > Polyangia > Haliangiales > Haliangiaceae > JABFXX01. Next base: position 4,059 of record JAYWHS010001155.1, read on the forward strand.
AGCTTTTGGCTTTCGGTTTCATCCGCCAGGCGGGCAGCGGGCACCAGGCGCGCGCGGCACACGCGACATGTGCCGTTGTCGCATTCCGCGCTGTCGAATTGCATGGTGCCGTCAGGCTGGCGATTGGAAATTCGTTGGGCACGAACGAAGCTGGTGGCTTCGCGCTCAACAGCTTGGCGTACAAATCCAGCGTGAGAATCGAAGCTGCCGATTACACCGTTTAACGTGAACTCATTGCTTGGTGCCGATGGATGACGCGATGCCGTTACCAACGTGTCGGCCGGGTCATCGATGCCGGTTACAAACCACCGGCCTTGGGGTTGCCATTGATGTAATGAGCCTGATTCAAGTTCGCCGAAGTCGCTTGCCGCAGTAAAAGGCTCAGCGGTCGGCGCCGGTAACGTTTGGCAACCGAGCCGAGGAGGATCGGGCTGCACCGGGTCAGCGTCGGTCATGCCGCAGCCAAGGCTGAGCACTGCGGTAACGGCTAGCAGCGCGTTGCCTCGTGCGAGTTTGCGCAATTTCACCGCTCGCATTGCCCGATGCCTTGGAAGCACATCGCTGCGAAGCTGAGGCCGCCGGTGGTTTTTTCGAATTGTTCGGTGCGAAAGTTGTCGACGACATACTGGTCCCTTGATGAATATGGGAATTCTCGCCCGGGTCGCGGCAAGATGATCGTGTAGTCGTTGCCTACGAAACTCGTGAAGGTCGAGGCGTTTTCGGAATCGTCGCCGATGGTATTTGGGATCGCCGCCGCCATCGCTTGCAACGTCGGGCCTTTACCGTCGAGCAACGTTAGAAATTCTTTGCGATAACCGTCGCGGTCGGTGCCCACGGCGCTTTGGCCCAATTTGACGGCATCGGCCAGCGTCATGTCGCCAACACCCGATGATTGCCGAATCAACGCAGCCGCGGTGGCGACGGCGGTGGCCCAGCGCATCGATTGACTAGCGTTGGCAAGTGGCACCGCACCGACGGCAACGGTGCGCGCTAACAATTTTGACGTGGCTTTGGTGGGTTCTTTGTAACGCACTTTAACAGTGAGCAATTCATTGACGTGTGTGGTCGGTATGGCGGGCGCGGGCGTCACACCGTAACGACGTGGATCGATGCGTTGCTTGGGTACCGCAACGCCCGCCGGCACGAGTTCATACATCGCAGTAACCGTGTGGCCTGCGCCCATATCGCCTGCATCTTTTTTGTCGTTGTTAAAATCCTCGTCAGCAAGCGACCGATTTTCGTAGCCGATTAAGCGATAACCAGCGACCGTCGCCGGGTTGAACTCCAGCTGCAGCTTGACGTCTTTGGCGACCGTCACCAGCGTTGCACCAGCTTCTTTGACCAAGACTTTCCGGGCCTCGGTCAATGAATCGATGTACGCATAGTTGCCGTTGCCTTTGTCGGCCAACATTTCCATGGTGTCGTCTTTGAGATTTCCAGTCCCAAAACCGAGCACCGTGAGAAACACGCCGGCTTCGCGTTTGCGTTCAATGAGCTGGGTTAGCTCGCTGCGGCTGGTGATGCCAACGTTGAAATCACCGTCGCTGCAAAGGATGACGCGATTGATGCCGCCCTTGATAAAATGTTGTTCGGCTTGGGCGTAGGCCAACTCAATGCCGGCCGCGCCGTTGGTGGAGCCACCAGGTTCGAGCTTGGCGATCGCTTGGCTAATTTTGTTGCGCTGGTTGCCTGGCGTCGACGGTAGTGCCAGGCCTTCACTGCCTGCGTACACCACGACCGCAACTCGATCTTCAGGCCGCAATTGTTCGATTAACAAAGGCAAGCCACGCTGCAGCAACGGCAATTTGTCCGCGTCTTGCATGGAGCCCGAAACATCGATGAGGAATACCAAGTTGCGTGGTGGCACTTTGGCCGACGTTATCTCCGGTGCACGCAGCGCCACCCGCAGCAGTTGTAAGCCCGGGTTCCACGGGCTGGCAGTCACTTCGGTGCGAATGGCAATGGGCTCGCCAGGCGCAGGCTGGGCTTGGTCGAGATCGTCGTAGCGAAAATAATTTAGCCATTCTTCGACCCGCACAGCATCGGCAGGAATCGCTACGCCGTCGCGCACCATACTGCGAAAGATGGAGTACGACGCGGTATCGACGTCGGTTGAGAATGTCGACATCGGCGCATCGGCGACCCGCATGAATGGATTGTCGCGACGAGGATCGTAACTTTCACCGGCGGTGGTCCGTTTGGGGAACGTCCAGGTGTCGAGGGCGTTGGGGCCCGGTGTGGCGCCTGGCAACTGTGTTGGGGCGGGGGTGCCGTTGATGCCGTCGACCACATAGGTGTTTTGCACAGAGCTGCTGCCAGAAACCGAAACCCCGACACCGTCGGTGCGTGCGCCCGCGGCGTGTAATGCAGCGCCTTCGAAGCTACGACCAGCGACCGGCAGCTTAGAAAGGATGTCCTTGCGTATTCGCAGGCCTTGTTTTGTGGTGGTGAGATCGATTTGTGGCGCTTTGGCTTTGATATTGATGACCTCTGACTCGCCGGCATCAGGGTTGATTGCGGCGTGATGGGTCGTCGTGCCATTGGCGTTGACGCGCACATTGGGGTGCGTGACTTGGGCATCTGCATAGTAGAAGTTGATGGTGTAAACACCCGGCGGTAACGAGGTGATCAAATACAATCCATTCTCGTCGCTGACTGCGCTTTGCGTACCTTTGAGCGCTGGGCTGGTTGCAACAATGGTGACGCCGATCAGCGGTTCGCCGGTTTTGCTATCTT
>JAYWHS010001156.1:0-2033 GCA_043777635.1 Kofleriaceae bacterium
GATCCATCGCGGGTGCTACTTCGGAAGAATTTACCCGCCAAGCCATGAACTCTCACGCTAAGGTAACGTCGCCATGCCCTATCAATCAAAATGCCTCAAACTCGAACGGAACGACCTCGATGGTTCGGTCGAGGCATACCGCCACGCGGCCACTACCGCACCATCACGGACGGACTTCGAGGATGATGTTGGCATGCTGTATATGCTCAATGACGATATTGATGAGTTAGATCGGCGGCTTGAAGCACTCGAAAAAGAACCCGCTATCCGATCCGCATTGGACCGCCTAGGCGTACCAGCGTGAGCAATCCAGTCGACATGCCAATTGCTGGACCTGGCAGGTTATACGTTGCGCCACCACCGACTCCGATGCCCGGACCACTGCGCTATCCAAATTCACCACGACCACGCTCCATGCCTGGCCCACTACCGGGTGAAACGGTGCGGCGCAACGCGCTGCCAGTTGCATCAATTCGATATCGTGGCAGTGCATGGCGTCGGTTTCGTACGTGGTTGGCTGTGCTTATTGCGCCCAAACTGGAGCGCTTCGCTGCCAGTACTCGAGTAGCCGCACCGACGGTCACCGTTGTGAGTAACACGGCGTATGCTGGCACCGTCGAGTATGGTCGGCCACGTCCTGCGCCAACATCGGTGCCCGGTCCTGGCGAGTCGCGTCGCGGCTAATTCACGGCCCGGCGCAATGCCGTGATAGGGTGCTGCTCTGTTGCGAGATACTGTTGTGGCTTGGGGGCCTCGCAATTCTGCGGGGCCTTCGTCATTTCGGCGCAAATCGTCCGAGTCATCGCCACGCCGTAGCGTTACGGCATGGCAACTGCGTATCGCATCGACGCTGGCACCCTTCGCAAACCTACCCGTACACCGCAGGGCTTTCTGCGTGTCGACGGCCATGCCTCGCGTGTGGGCGTGTTCGAGTACCGCAACGCTGATGGCACCATCCGCCGCGAGTTACGCCTGCCTGAGGAGGTCTTTCGCGCAGATTCGCTGGCGAGCTACGAAGGCGCGTCGCTAACCGACGGTCATCCTAGCGTCGAGGTGAACACCGAAAACGTTGGTAGCTACGAACGCGGCGCCGTAACCGGCCCGGCCCGACGCGACGGTGACCATGTTGCCGTGACGATCGTAGCCAAGAACGCCGCGACGATCGCCAAAATGGAACGCGGCGAGACTGGGCTCTCCACGGGTTACCGCCTCGACATCGAAGAAAAGTCCGGCGTGCATCCGGTCTACGGCGCGTATGACGTGATTCAGCGCAACATTGTGGTGAACCATCTTGCCGTCGGTGTCGTGCCCCGTGCGGGCAGTACAGCGCGCGTGCGGATGGATGGCGCGGACATGGACGTTGCGATCCAATTCGACCGAAACGACAAAGCGCCCGAGAGTCGTGATCATATGAAGCAACCGCCAGACACCGATATGTCGCCTGATGAGCAGATTCGTTTTCTCAAGGCGAAAAATGACGAATTGACTTTGCGCGCCGACGCCGCCGAAAAAACCGCAGCTGAATCTAAGTTGCGCGCGGATGGCTTGGCGCAAAAGCTCGACGTCGAGTTGAAAGATAGCGCGATCGCCCGAGCGACACATGCAAAAGCCGTCGAAGTCGCCAGCAGCGAAGCGATGCAGAAGCTGATCACGCGCGCTGATAGTGCCGAGCAGGCATTGGCGACGCTGCGCAGCGAAGTGCCTCAATTCGTCGCCGCTCGTGCCGAATTGCTTGTGCGGGCACGCACGGTACTCGGCGATGCCATGCGCTTCGATGCGGTCACGCCTGATCGTTTGATCGAAGAAGCGATCATCAAACACTACGAGCCGACGTTTCGGGTCGACAGTCTCAGCGATCACGAAGTTAAGGCCCGCGCCGATGCACGCTACCAGTCGCGGATGGCCAACGCCGAGTCGCTGACCCGCATGGGCGAGCTGCTCAGCAGCGACACCCGTCAGGACGCCGCTACCCCGGCGAAAACGCGCGAAGGCCGCGCGAAGGCATGGCGCGAACAAGCCTCGAATCCCGACGG
>JAYWHS010001157.1:0-2032 GCA_043777635.1 Kofleriaceae bacterium
GACGGCGTGAGGCCACCGGTGCGGCCAGCCATGACGTTAGCGTCGACGTACACCGGATACACCGGGTCGGTTACTGCAATCCGAGCATCCGGCGCAAAGATTTCTTGCAGGTTGCCACTATCACATTTGCTACCATCACTCACGAAAATTTCGTCAAGGCCAACCTCGCAGCCACGCGCCGCATAATCATTGTCGCGAATGGCTTCGAGCAGAAAATCGTAGCCTTGTTCGGGGCCGTAGCCACGAAACCCTTCGCGCGTACCAAGCTCGGCCACCGCAAGTTGCATCGCTGCGGTAATCGCTGGTGCCAGCGGCTCGGTTACATCGCCAATGCCCAAGCGAATGATTTTTGCGTCAGGATTGGTCGCTGCAAATGCGCGTACGCGCCGCCCAATTTCAGGAAATAGATAACCAGCCGGTAGCTTAGCAAAATTTTCATTTACACGCGTCATACGCGCAGGCTACAGCGAAACGCTAGCTGTCGACTACGGTGCCTACTAATTATAGGTAGGTTGTGATTAGCGCAGCTCGAAGGCAACGAGTACATTGCAAATATGGCCGGTAAAGCAATACTGTGTGCACAGTGCAAAGCACCCTTGCGTGGCGGTGTGGGCTCGGTCACCTGCGAGTATTGCGGTGCAGCCAACATGGTGGGCAATCCGCCACCGTCGAAGACGATGATGCGTGGCGTAGTCCACGACGTACTCAACGAAGATCTCAATCGCAATGGAATTCCCGATGCCTTGGAGCGACGGGTCGCGCCACCGATGAACCGCTCTGCGGCGGCGCCGGCTGCAGCATTCAAATCTGGACATATTGTTGCAATTGCACTGCTGATAGGTATTACCGCGCTCGGCGGAATCGTGAGTTTTCTGATCACGCGCGGGCCGGTTGCCGAGTCGCCATCGTCCGCGCCAACCGCCGAACGAGTCATGAGCCCTCCCCCGCCGATCAATCCCATACCACTGCCGGAGTCAGCTGAGCTTCATAGCCTGGCGTTTGACGGCAGCGGCCATGTGTTTGCAGCGCTCGGCAACACGCTACTGCGCGCCGATACCGTCACCCTGAAGCTCGATTGGAACCAACCGATCCAGGCTACAGCGTACGGCAGTCAACATGTGATAATGCTATTGCCTGAGCGGATTGCGGTTGCCAGCGCTGGTATGTTGACGTTCTATTCGATTGTCGATGGCGCGCTCACTGGTAGCTATAAGATTGCCAACGCGGGCTTTCCATATTTTTGCAGCGTCGATAATATTGTTGTGGTTACCGAACTCGGCAGCAAGACCGTGCGGGTTGATGCGCTTACCGCGCGCAAAAGCGAAACCAAAGTAAGCTGCAAAGCTTCGCGTGATTTGGATTGTCAAAAAAAAGCTGAAGTTTGTAGCTGGCGACGGCGTACGTTTGCGGATCACACCTGTTACCTCAACCTCCGCTCCGGTGATCAAGATTTCGTTCCTTGCGACACCGATAACGGCACCGGCGACAAAGCACTGGTTGCCTTCAATCGGAAGAGCAAAATTTTGTGGTCGAGCAAACTCCATGGTGGTAGCCGTCCAACGTACATGACCGTCGTCGGCGACATCGTGCTGGTGCACAACCGGAACTTGCTCGAAGCGTTTGACCGCACCACTGGCGCACCGCGTTGGCAAAAAGTCACCGCTGGCGATGCGCTTGCAGTCACGCCGGACGGCAGCAGAATTTTGGCTGGTAATGGCCAAACACTGGTCGCCGTCGACCCCACTGACGGCCACGAGATCGCCAAGCTAGGACCTTGGTTGCCGGCGGCAAAAACACCTGCCGCACCGTAATCGGCAAACATCCGACGGGTTTTCAGCCGCTTAGCCGAGTTTCTTTCCTTGCTTTGCAGGCGTTGACTGCACTAGGCTAGGAGTGCCCGTGTCCGTTGGTAAACGCAGCCTCAAAATCGAAAAACTAGCGCGCATCTATGATGATGAGATCGCGCCAGTGTGGGGCTCGCGTTTCGGCAAAATGCTGTTGCGCAATTTGGCGATGCCCGACAAAAGCCAAG
>JAYWHS010001158.1:0-2032 GCA_043777635.1 Kofleriaceae bacterium
CCGTTGGAAGTATCGCTTGCGGGGGTACTGGAGCGTGTCCCGGGCGGCAACGATCCTTTGCCGGAATTCGACGTAGTCGCTAAGGGCTTCGAAGCTGTACGGCGAGATCGTAAAGCGGTCATTGAATATTTTGAGAAGAATCCAGCGTTGGGCGCGTATGAATTGTTTGCCACGACGCCCCAGGGCGAAAAGGTAAAAGTTTTGATTGTGGATGGTGGCGTGCGACACATACTCGATGTGAAGTTGCACGACATTGCGATGCAAGACGTCAAAGGGCTCGCTGAGGCATTTGGGACAACCCCGATTACCGTAGAGGCCGTTGCGCAAGCCACAAAACAATTGCCAGCCGAACGAGCCAAGCAGGTTCGTGCCATCTTACAACGACATCTTGGTCAAACTTGGAAGAGTGCGCTTGATGCTCACAGTCGAAGAACGGGGACGAAACATGAGTAACACACTTAAAGGCGCAGCAGCGACTGCGCATATGGAACAAATTTTTCAAGATAATGAGCGCATTCGAAACGAGGAGTTGGCGGAGCACAAAACGGCGGCGTTGCAGTGCGGAAAAGAGTTGTTCGACCTTGATGAATTCGGGAAGTTCATCGATGTGGTGTGGCGTTGCGAATACGGGGACTATCCAATCGCTGTGTCACGGGAGAGAAAGATTGAACACTATGAATACAGTTACTATGTAATGTATCCGTCTGTGATGACGCTCAAAGAATTCGCCGTGAAGGTGGAAGAACTGCGACGCTGGGATTTGGAGTAGAAGGAAAATAAAATGAATTCGTATGTTTCAATCACCGCAACCCCTGGGCCAACGAAATCGCTGCTAGTGAAAGACTGCCTGCGGGATGGATGGGTAGGCGTGTGCGAAGTTGGCCCAGGCGGAGCACGCATCGTTAAACAGGGTGCATCACTTGAGCCAGTTCGCAATGGATTCGTATGTGGGCACGGGCCCGCTACGTGGACCCTGGACGGAGGGTTTCAGGTATGGTCCGAGAACGCAATCGTCGCAATATCGACAAGTGATGGGTTCAATCTTGGCGGCCTAGATGTAAAAAGCTTGGAGGTGGCTGAAGTTGTCTCTTTTATTGAGGATGAGGACTTGGGGCATAGAGGGGTTTTTTTGATTTTGAAAACTGGCGATAGAGTTCGCGTGCTGGAAGAACATGATGATACTGCGCAGCTAGATCCCACTTACAACATGGATAATGCGCGCATCGATGGGGCGTGGGCCCGGTTTCTTGGACGTGATCTAGCAACGTGGCTAGGCGTGCCTCATCGTACTGAAAGTTAGCAGCGAGGACGTTTTTTGCAGCTGCGCATGAATAACACCAATGACGTTTATTTGATCTGGCCAAATGGCTCGGTGTGCCGCATCGCAAGGAATGTTAGTGCCATGCGCTGTTGCGGGTGGGCATGACCAATACCGACGACAATCACGGCGCGATACCGGGCGAGGCGCCGGATACGCTGCCATGTGTTGCGGTGAATGCCAGCTTGCGTATGGCGATTATCGAAGCGCAAATTGCACTGCGACATGAGCTGCGGCAAGGCGGGGTAGGCGGGCGCGTGGCCGGATCGACATTTTCGGTGCAGGCCACAGACGCAACTGCCAGCGTGCTTGGTCTACTCGCCAACCCCGACGCGCGCGCGCCAGTAACAGCGGCGGAACGATTGGTGCTGCTACGCAGCGAGCTCGCGGTGCTGCGTGCGCGTCTTGACGCCCCGGACGCGATGTTGCCCTCGCCGCATTTAGCCATGGGCGTGGCACCGCTGGTCATGGCGTTGCCGGAGCAATATGTGGCGACGCTGCTGGGGCTTTCCGACGATGAAATCGAACTGGCCTGGCTAGCGGTAGCCTGGGCGTTGCAACCCGCACTGTTTGACGACGTGATTCTCGATGCGCCTGCGCGTGGCATTTCGGCGGTGCTGTTTGTGCGGTTGCGACGTTTCACGACGACTATCGAAGAGCGCGCGTTCGTCGTAGCGCTGCGCACCAGCAAGCTAGTCGCGCGCGGCTTATTGC
>JAYWHS010001159.1:0-2031 GCA_043777635.1 Kofleriaceae bacterium
GCAACCACCAACGCTATTATTTCGGTCGATACCACCAAGGCGGTCGTGGCGCGGCGGGCAATGAAGGCGGGTGCTACGATGGTCAACGATATTTCAGCAGGCGCATTCGATGCTGAGATGTTTGCGGTCATCGCCGATAGCGCGGTCACGTACGTGGCCGGTCATTTGCGTGGCACGTCGTTAGCGCAGGTGTTCGCTCGTGACGGCCAAGCCTTGCCGACGGTGGCCGACGTAATCACCGAGTTGGGTGCGCGCTTGGCCCATTTGTCGAAGGATGCCCGGGCGCGTACCTGGGTTGACCCGGGCTTGGGATTTGGCAAAGGTGGCGATGTGAATTGCAATTGGGCGTTGTTGCAGGCCAGTGGCGCCATTGCATCGGCGCTTGCGGCTCCCGTGCTCATCGGTGCGTCGAGGAAACGTTTTTTACGAGCGCTGTTAGGGCCCGACCCAACATTGGCTGAGCAGGATGCAGCGACGGTGGGCGCGAGTTTGGCGGCCATTACGGCGGGCGCTCATGCCGTTAGGGTTCACAACGTTGCATTGCTTCGACCTGCGCTCACGGTGTACACCCATAGGTAGTATCGTTACGCCTAGTTGTTCGTACGCCTATGCCCAGTAACTTTTCACTTCTCGACAGTCTTACGGTCGGCGGCGTTGCCACCACCGTCATCGATCTGTTGTTGGTGTATTTTGTCATCTATCGCATTTTGGTGACGATTCGCGGCACTCGCGCGGCTGCGATGATGGTCGGCATTGTGTTAATCGGCGCGGCGTTTTTTGTCGCACAGCGGGCCGAACTCACCACCGTGTCGTGGCTGCTCGATAATTTCATTAGCTACTTCATCATTTTAATCATTGTCGTATTTCAACAGGATATCCGGAGGGCCCTAGGGCGCATCGGCCAAAACTTGCTGCCGTTTGGCAAGCGTAGCGATAACCAAGGTGCGATTGACGAAGTCGTGCAAGCGGTGAGTCAATTGGCGCGCGCCAAGATCGGTGCGTTGATCGTGTTCGAGCGCCATGCCGCAGTGTCGCATTTTGTCGATGATGCCACGCACCTGGATGCCGAATTGACTCGGCAATTGTTGGTTGCATTGTTCGTGCCGAACAAAGAGAACGAACTGCACGATGGCGCGGTCATCGTCAGCAACCGCGGGCGCGTGGCCTTTGCGCGGGCGTTGTTGCCGTTGTCGAAGGACCCTGATCTGGGGCCGCAGTTCGGCACGCGGCATCGGGCTGCGCTTGGAATTACCGAGGATACCGACGCCGTTGCCATCGCCGTGTCAGAAGAACGCGGCGAAATTTCGTTGTGTTTTAAGGGTTCGATTGCGCGCGATTTAGAAGCCGCCACGTTACGTCGGGCGTTGGGCGGGTTGCTTGCAGGTGCGCGCGGTAGTGAAATTGCGCAACAAGCTGAAGCCGCCGCCGAAGTCGGTAAAGCCGTCGCTAGCTTAGGTGAAACTCGGAGCGACGTCGGATGAGCCGCCGCCATCGCAGCGAAACCATTGGCCAGCTTGGGCGCGCGGCAGCCCGGCCGTCGACCGCGCCCGCGCCGTCTACGCCGCCATCGAGCCCACCGAAACATGCCAAATCGGTGCCTCCAAAAAAGCCGACGGTGACGCCGCCAACTGCACCGAAAGATGTTTTGGTTATGCGGCCACGACGGTCGGTTGCGGCGGTTGTCAAAGCTGCCTTCGTCGAAAATCTAGGACTCAAGGTGTTGTCAGCCATATTGGCCCTCACGTTGTATCTGCTCATCAACACCGATCGTGAGCGCGAAATCTCGGCACGCGTCGGCGTGTCGTATTCGTTGCCTGACGATCGGGTCCTGGTGTCGGAACGGTTGGATGCTGTGCGTGTGACCATTCGTGGGCCGTGGCGTCGCTTGCGTCGATTTGACGAACGCGAGGTTGAACGCGTGAATTTAGATTTGCGAACTACCACTAGTTCGGAGGTAGTGTTGACCAAAGATTTGGTCACCGTGCCCAATGGCCTCACGGTCACTTCGATCTCGCCGCGCTCGGTGCGCGT
>JAYWHS010001160.1:0-2027 GCA_043777635.1 Kofleriaceae bacterium
ATCCACACGCCGACGCGCGACAGCCGGCCGACCACGCCCTTGTGCGCGACCGAGAAGTAGAAATACAGCAGCGATGTCAAAAACGCGATCAACAATAAGATTTGCGACAGGGTGCCAAACACGTTGAGTTCGCCACGGCTAATGCCGGCAGTTGCATCAATCCCAACCAATGGCCCGCGTTCGTCGTCGAGCCCGGCCTTTTCAACGTCCGACAAGCTAGGCCGATTGACCGCATCTTTGACACTGGTAAACGGCTGCTGCTCGCGCTCGGCGATCAACTTTGCAGCGATTGCTGGCGTTACCCCGGCGACACTAACTAAGGTTGCAGCATCCGCCGAATTCAAATCAACCTTGCGCAGATCTAACGGCCGACTGGCAGTTTTCACTTGTTCCGCAATATCCGATTGCACCAACGCAACAACATTTTGCCCAGCCGCCATCGCAACCACAAACGCCAACGGAAACCGGCCCATCCAACCTAAGCGGGCCGACAAGAATTTAACAAATAACAAGGCCGCGAGAATCAATGGCACAAACGTAAGCAACGTGGTTTGGCCCGATTCAAAGCGCGGTGCCACGTTGTCATTGAACTGCCGAATGACAATGTAGCCAATCGACACGCCGACAAATAAGTGCTCAGCAAATTTGTAGAACGGATTGTCTTTGTACAAGAACGACAAAATACAAAACGTTAAGAAAATCCCGATCCAAAACCCGATGATCTCAAGGGCCGCTAATTGACTCATACCAGCGCCTCCAAGCGACGGCGGCGACGGCCGAGGAAGTAGATGCTGTTGCCTAAGATGATTGCCAAAATCACGACGCCATGACCGACGTTAAGGACATCAGCACCTTGGGTCGCCGTGCCGGTTTTGCCAACCAACGCTTCGTACTCGGCGGCGCCTGACAGACCCGCAACCAAACCTAACAATTGCCCCGATTGATAATATGGCGCCAAGTCCGTGGTCGACACCGCCGTGGTTGCAGCCACCATGCGCAAGGCATACGGCGCTTGCACATATTGTACGTATTCTTTGGCGCCCGGTGCGCCAGCCGAAACCAGAACCATGAGACTAAAATCGCCGAGGCGATTGATGTTTTTCATGAACGGGACGTCGTCGATTTTGGCACCGTCATCGGTGCGGCCGTTGAATAGTTTGCGAATATCGGCAGCCATCGACAGCATCACGTTTTGTTTGCCTTCGCGAAAGCCGAGATACGCGTAGTCGACGTTGCGCACATACGGGCGATCCGGTGCGCCGCTGTAGCCAGCCGTGCCGGGCGGAGCCAACGCGACATCCACGGTTTCGCGAATCCAACGTTCGATCAGCGGCGGCGCGGCGTACCACAACGTTACAAACACGATGCGCACATCGCGACGCTTGAGTTGCAAAACTGCAGCGCGATAGAACGGCTCAAGTTCCGGCGTTGAAGCGGGATCACAATCGAGCGAAATGAGCACCACATCGCCGGCTTTGAGATCTTCAATCGGGGCGTAAGCTGCACGCGTCATCGCCGACGGTTTGATCGGCAAGCCGATCGGGAAATACAATGGGACTACCACCGCGAGCGCCATGAACAGAAAAATCCAACGCCGGTCAAAGCGTTCGAGTACGCCTAACCAGCCAGCTGACTTGACCGGCGCGCTCACGAGTCACCGCCCAAGTGCGACCGTTCAAGGCCCAAGATGACCCGCAATCCGGTCGCGACAGCGCCGACCGCGGCACCCATCAAGATGGCGCGGCGCGAGCCGTTGTTGGGGATATCGAGAATCCATTGTGACAATGCAGGTAGCTTGCCGGAAATCGCAGCGCCCATCGGTGCGCGGCCAAGCAAAACAATAATCGCGGAGCCAAGCAACAAGCCCGATTCAATGTTGCGAGCACGAAACGCACGGAATGCCGCCGACGCAACGAAAAACGCAAGCAACGAAAACATGGTTGAGTTGCACGGCGCGAACACATGGTCATAGATCCACGTGCGCATTCGACCATCGGCGCCCCACTGAGCCGGCGGGTCGGTGGCCA
>JAYWHS010001161.1:0-2024 GCA_043777635.1 Kofleriaceae bacterium
GCGGTGATTGGTCAAGCCGGTGAGGCCGTCGGTGGTGGCCATGGTTTCCATCTTGCGGTACATGAAACCGTTTTGCAGCGAGATTGCGACTTGGTTGGCAATGACGCTGAGCATTTCACGCACATCTTTGCTGAAGCGCTTTTCAGCGCTGGCAAACAGCGTCAGGGTGCCAATGGGCTCGTCGGCGGACAGCAGCGGCAGCACCAACAACGACCGCACTTCGCTCAGATCAATTTTCTTGTTAAATACCGGCACCGAAACATCGCGCAGCTCGCCGGTGGCCGGCAGATAGTGGCGGTTTTTAACCACCATCGACACCAAGCCCGCGTTGTCGCGAAATTCTAAATCGTTCAACGCTGTATCGTCGACGATCGTCGAGGCTTCGTCGAAACGCCGTACGGCGTGGACGCGATGGCGCTTGGTTTCGCGATCGTACATGGTGATCACGCCGGCGTCGTAATCGACGATGGCGCGTGCTGCGTCGAACGCCGTGGCCATGACTTGCTCTGGTGTGAGCGCTTGGCCCAACATGCTGGCGGCTGCATAAAACCGCTCATGCTCGTATTTGGCGCGCTCGACGGCACGAAACACTTGCTCTGACTGCACCGCTCGCAACAATTGCGCTGCGGCGTCGACCAGCAAATCGCGATCGGCTTCGGCGAACGCATGATCGCGATCAGCACACAACACGCCGCGTAAATGCCCGCCTTCAAGCACCGGCACCGCCACCAGCGCACTGCCACCGCGATCGCTGATGTAGTACGGCAGTTGCCCTGATTTGGTGGCCGCACACAATAGCGGATTGCGATCGCGAATCACCGCACCCAAAATACCCGCCGAGGGCAATTTGTTGTGCAACGCAATATCGTCGCTGTCCGATACAACTTCGCGCAATTTCACGCGCTCACCGTCTTCGTCAAGCCACAACAAGGCAACCGTGCGTGCATTAAGCGAGCGCTTGACAGTGGCCAACGCCCAGTGCGCGGCATCGGCGATCATGCCAACACCACCCATGGCTAACAGCCGCTCTTCTTCATCACGCTGGCGCGGTGCCCGTGATGACGGGCCTAAGGATGATGCGATCAAGCGATAATCCCGCGCCGACTCACGCAATGCGGAGATTTCGTCGTCGATGCGCCGCATACGACGAGCGCGGTAACGCGCAACCAACCCACGTAACATTAATGCGTGGGCAGCCGCAGCACCTAGGACCAGGACGACATGCACGACCAAGGTTACTAGACCGTTGGTGGGCGCGCCGATCCGGACAAATCCAGCCAGTTCTAACAACACACAGGCACCGACCACGGCGATCGCGCCCGGTCGCGCCATGGTGGTCACCGAAAACGCAACCAAACCATAAAGTAATGGATACGCCATCGAAGCCTGTTGGCCGGTGACCGCGATGACCGCGTACATGGCCGCGACCATGCACAACGAAAGTTCGATGTCGGCCAGGTCGGTGGCGACTGCCAGCCAGAACGAAGCGCGCTGAGCCCGCGCACTTGGGGCCACAAACGTGGCGCGGCGAATCAACGCAGCAATCAATAACAACAACAGGCCTGCGAACACGATGCTGCTAATCATCGGCGCGGTTGCAGCCGTGATTGCATTGGCAACCATCGACGGAGTTGCGAGCGCAGCACGATCGACCGCGCCCACCGCAACCACGACGGTAGCTAAGCCACCGGCGGCGGCACCAATGCCAACTTTGGCCATGCGTCGCAACGTTCGGCCGATGCTCATCGCGATGCCCCCACAATCCGAATCACAATTTCATCAGGGTAGACCATGCCGAGTTCATGTCGGGCTCGGGCTTCGATCGCGCCGACGTCGGTACGCAACGCTTCAACCTGTGCGCGCTTAGCCAGGTTATCGGTGCGCAACCGTGTGGCTTCGAGTTCGAGGGCGTCCAACTGCACCGCGAGTTTCGCGGCTTTGGGATCACGGCTCAAAAACTGCGATGGCGCATAGCCAATTAACACCAAAACGACCGCAACCAAGCCCAACCGAATGGCCCATTG
>JAYWHS010001162.1:0-2023 GCA_043777635.1 Kofleriaceae bacterium
CTTGGCCGGCCACCTGGCTAGGTTTTTATGATCCAAACATTCGCCGATGCTGGTTAGTTTGCGAAAAAGCATGTAGCTGGGTTGGGGATAAATGCGCACAGGATCAAATTGTCGTTGTAGGTATTTTGTAATTCCGTCTCACGCGCAGCGATTTTTTGTGTGAGCGCAGATATTTCTACTAACTTCGCTTGGTTCTCCCCTTCCAACCTAACGATATCCGCCTCAATAGTAGCGATCGTGATGTCGCTTTGAGTGACCACATCATCTACCGCTTTCAAAATATCGCGCCGCACGGCGGCTGAAACCAATCCGCGACCATCGGCTTTACCATCCGCCGACACATAGACTTCGTATGACTCGTCTATTTTTTCGGTTTCAAGTTCAGCTGTGCAAGCCGTGGCAACAACACTCGATAAGAGACAGATCGTGAGATAGGAATTTGCTTTCATGCTTTCGAGACTTTGCGAGATGCGTACCAACAGACGACTTAGTAGATCCAGTTAGTTAGCGGTGGCGACAGCGGTTCCCTGGCTACGCGAAAAGCTCGATACGATCAGCCGATAGTTAAGGCCCAACGGCGAACAACGCTTGTCTTGCAATTCGATTTGTCACATCCGCACGCGATAATTTCTGCCGCGACAACCAAGATAGCTTCGGGTGTAGCGACGTCAGGCACCTTCGTCGTCCCGAGTAACTTGGCATCAACAGAATCCAGCGCTGGTGACGATAGCAATCCCGCGCCATGATGGTTTGGTCTATTGCTGCTGCGAGGCCGCGATAGTGCCGCGCCCGAATGTGGCCGGCAAGAGTTGCTAGCTCCGCAACGTCGATCGCGCTGAGCCTACGCAACAAGTGACCTTCTATCAGCGGCGCAAGTCGCTCGACGCGCTCCCACACCAGCGATGAAAAAAAACAAGTCCCAACTCGTGCGTGGCTCGGAGCGCACACAATCAAGTTCATTCAACAAGAGGACGAAACGGCGTCAGACTGATTCAAAATGTCTGCCACGACCGTAACAACCGCAGCAATGCAACGGGAAAGCCTGCAACTGGTTGAATCGTCAGTGATGGTGAGACGCTCGCCTATGGAATCAAGGCCAAGCAGTTACTCCACGACGGTGGCACGAGGCAGCTTTAGATTTGCAGGTGGAAAATTGATCGCGTACGAAGTTTTTACATCGACCAACATCATGTGCGAAACGTTGTTGTGGCTTGCAGTTAGTTCACTGCCATCCATGGTGATGTGAGCACCAGCTTGCGCGAGCCGAAGCATGCGTCCAACTTGCAACCGTTTGCGCGCTTGCACCAACGCGATGCTCCCAAGCGCAACCAAGCTTGCCAACGCGTAGATGCGAGCGCGGACTAACCCCCAAGGCACAAATACAGCGATCGCGGCCATTGCTAGCGCCGAAACTATTGATAGGGTCAAATACGCCGTGGTTTTAGATGCTAGCCGCAGTAACGCTGGTACGACAACCTCGGATGATACTTGGTTGGTGGCCGTTGAGTTGGAGGTCATGGCTTGGGCGACAAGCTATCATCGATCTTGCGTTACGGCATCCCAAACCAAGCCCGGGCCGCCATACCGACGAGCACACTGGCTGCGTTGACAACCAAAGCAACCAACAAGGCGCGATACCAGCGCACGCCGTACAGCATGAGCATGGCGGCTTCGACCGACCAAGCAAAAATTTCGGCGATCCATAACATCTGGTGGTAGTGCAGGCCGTTGCGGTAACACAGCGGCGGAATCACATACCAAACTGCTGGGTGGGTGACCAAGCTCAGCGAAAATCCGCGCAGCCATCCGACCGGAGCGGCGTAGCGATACAGCGGTACTTCCACAACCTGTGTCAACACAAACGCGATGAGCCAAGCTTGAAAGTATGTGACGATCACGTCGTGAGCCAACGCGCCAAAAATGCAAGCTCAAGATACGCGTGAAAATTAGCGAGCCGCAAATAACCTTGCCGCGCTGCGAATACATCGTGCCAGCCCCACAGCAACAAGCCACAGCCGAGCAG
>JAYWHS010001163.1:0-6750 GCA_043777635.1 Kofleriaceae bacterium
TGGTTGACCTAGTCCTCATGAACAATGCAACGCAACATATCGATGTCTGCTTGGTCGGCGGTGGCCTGCAAAGCTGCGTCTTGGCCTTGGCGTTGCGTGCCGCACAACCATCGCTGCACATTTTGATCGTCGAACGCGGCAGCGAGCTGTGCGGCAATCATACCTGGTGTTTTCATGATCATGACGCGGTTGCCGCCGGTGGTTCAGCGCCCGTGCTCGCCAGCATCACCGAACACCACTGGGCCGCCTACGACGTCAAATTCACCAACCATAGCCGGACACTCCAGACGGGATACAATCTAATTTCGAGTACCAAGCTGCGCAACGTGGTGATGGCGGCGCAGGATCACGCACTTCAGGTCCGCACCAGCTGTAACGTTACCCATGTAGCAACCGATCATATATGCATCGGTGATGAACGGATCGCGGCGACAGTCGTCATGGACAATCGCGGTGGCGGCGATGACTTTGCCAAGCAGTGCGGATATCAAAAATTCGTTGGCATCGAAGTCGAATGCACCGCGTCGCACGGCGTGGCACGCCCAATCTTGATGGACGCGACAGTGGACCAACGACTTGGGTATCGGTTTTTCTACGTGCTGCCATTGTCACCGACGCGTCTGCTACTTGAAGACACCTACTACAGTGATGACAGCGTGCTCGACGTTGCGCTGGTCAGGCAAGAGATCGCCAGCTACGCTGCGCGTGCACGGTTTCCGTCCTACCAAATCGTGCGCGAAGAAACTGGCATTTTGCCGCTGCCTTGGGCCGCCACTGGTCCGCATGTTGGGGCCGCTGAGGTGCTGCGCGGTGGCTACCGTGGCGGCTGGTTTCATCCGGTTACGGGATACTCATTTCCGCTAGCGTGGCGACTTGCTGCGAAACTCGCTGCCGTACCCCTGGGGACATGGCGGACCACGATGCAAGCGGAAGCGCTGCGCCTTAGCGAACAACAACCGTTAGCGCTGCGACTCAATTGGATGCTTTTCAAGTGGTTTGCGCCGCCGCAACGCCACCATGTGTTGGCTCGTTTTTATCGATTACCCGTCGACACCATCGCTCGGTTTTACGCCCTCGACACCACGCTGCTGGACCGAGTGCGGTTATTTGTTGGGCGGCCGCCGCGCGGCATGTCATGGCGAGCTTTTTGGCTAGGAGCATTATGAGTCTTCCGAAAATAGCAAAAGTCAGCGCGCTAACACCGTCGAATAGTTTGGCTGATACCTTGGCCAAAAGCATTACAAATGCTGCATTGCCTCTCGACCCCAGCGTCCCTGCGGCGATTTGGGAAACTGCGCTGCTTGCGCCGTTGCTCGAATTTGCCCAACGGCCCGGCAAAGCGTTCCGCGACCACCTCACCCGGTTGGCGTACGCTGGCTGCGATGGCAATCCGGCGTTGCTACCCGTGCAGCTCGGCGCGATCGTCGAAGCGATTCATGCTGGTTCGCTTATTGTCGACGATGTCCAGGATTGTTCTGAACAACGGCGCGGCGGCCCAGCGCTGCACCACCTAATCGGCGCACCGTCAGCAATCAACGCTGGCTCGTGGATGTATTTTTATGCGCTGTCGCAATTGTTTACCCTGCCGATGGTCGCGGGTCAGCACGCGCGCGTTATGCAACGAGCGCTGCAAACCATGATGCGCTGTCATCAAGGTCAAGCCCTCGATCTTTCCATCCGCATTAACGATTTAGAACCGTGTAATATTCTTGCAGTGACCGAGGCGACGACGCGCGGAAAAACCGGCGCGTTAATGGGTTTCGCTGGTTTTCTCGGTGCAGCCACTGCCGGTGCCGATGTTGCAGCGTGCGAAGCGTGGGCAACCTTCGGCGAAAATCTTGGCGTCGGGCTACAGATGCTTGACGACATCGGCAGCGTCGTGGCAACGGACCGAATCGCCAAAGGATTTGAAGACGTCAGCTTGGGCCGGGTCACCTGGCCATGGGCATGGCTGACCGAAACCTGTGATGAGGTTACCGTGCGCCGCTTAATGCAGCGCGCTTCCAGCAAATCGCAAGAAGAAACCTTGGCGGTCATCGCGGCCCTCGCACGCGCGGTTGATACTTTCGGGCGTGCGCGCATTCACGCGCATTTACTGACCACGATGACGCAGCTTGAACCCCACGCCAACGTCGAAACTCTCAATGCGCTGCGCTACGAAATCGCGCGGCTGGAGGCCAGTTATGGATAACGTATCAGGAAAAAAACCGTTGCAGGCCGCCGTGATTGGTAGCGGCTTTGGCGGGCTCGCCGCCGCCATTCGATTAGCCACGGCAGGCGCCAAGGTCACGGTATTTGAAACCCGCGATAAACCCGGCGGCCGAGCCTACGTGTACCAAGATGGACCGTACACTTTCGACGCCGGTCCAACGGTGATTACCGCCCCGCATTGTATCGAAGAGCTGTTCACCGAAGCTGGCAGAAAAATGAGCGACTATGTCGAACTCATGCCGGTGGCGCCGTTTTATCGCTTGATCTGGCCCGAAGCCGACGGCAAGGTCGATGTATTCGACTACGACGGTCACGGCGATACCATGCTCAAGCAAATCCGCGCGCGCTCGGAACAAGATGCCGAGGGGTATCAACGATTTGTCGAATATTCGCGCAAGGTATTTAACGCTGGCTACACCGGCTTGGCCAGTCAGCCGTTCTTACGGTTTTGGGACATGATGAAAGTTGCGCCGCAACTAGGCGGCTTGCGCGCCGACCGTTCGGTGTATGCGACGGTGGCAAAATTCATCAAAGATGATCATGTGCGCCAAGCGTTATCATTTCATTCGCTGCTGGTAGGTGGCAATCCGTTCGAAACCTCGTCGATTTACACCCTCATTCACTATCTCGAACGTAATTGGGGCGTGTATTTCCCGAAGGGCGGCACCGGCGCGTTGGTGGCAGCGTTAATCAAGCTGCTGCACGAACTCGGCGGCGAACTCAAACTCAACACCGCAGTCGACAAGGTCAACGTCGTCGATGGCAAACATCGCGTCACCGCAGCCGGCATCGAAACTGATTTCGATATTGTGGTGTCCAATTCCGACATGCATCACACCTACGCCAAACTCTACGGTGAAGAGCCCCGTGCCAAAAAAATGGCGCGCAAGCTTGAGCGCATGGATTGGTCAATGTCGTTGTTTGTTTTGTATTTTGGGACTGATCGCACGTACGCCGACGAAGTGGTACATCACTCGGTAATCTTTGGGCCGCGCTACCGTGAGTTACTTAAAGAGATTTTCCACGGCGACAAATTGGCCGATGATTTCAGTTTGTATTTGCACGCGCCGCACGTCACTGATCCAAGTCTCGCGCCGCCAGGCGGTGGGTCGTTTTACGTCTTGTCGCCTGTACCCCACCTTGGCAATGCCGATCTCAACTGGGATGAAATCGGCCCGGCTTACGCCGAGAAGATCCTGGCGTCGCTGGAGTTCTTGATGCCCGATTTGCGCAAACATGTGGTGACCAAACGCTGGATTACACCGCGCACATTTGCGACAGACTTAGTCGCGCATCATGGATCGGCATTCTCGGTGGCGCCGCAGTTGACCCAAAGCGCGTACTTCCGGCCACACAACAAAGACCGCAGCATCCCCGGCTTGTATCTGGTTGGCGCAGGCACCCATCCGGGCGCAGGCGTCCCAGGCGTGATCAACGGTGCCAAAGCCACCATGCGCTGCATCGCCAAGGACTTCGGCTTACCCATGCCAGAGGAACCCGAGGCTGCGCCACCGGCCTTCATAATTCCCGGCGTTAGCGCACCGGTGCAGGCATAGCCACCATGTCGACGGCGCTGGCACAAACCGTGGCCGACGCCCACGTCACCATGGCGCAAAATTCCAAGAGTTTTGCAATGGCGGCGCGGGTGTTTACGCCAGCCACCCGCGATGCGGCAGCCGTCATCTACGCGTACTGTCGTTATGTCGATGATGCAATTGACTCGGTTACGGGGCCGGCTCAACTCGCCGCATTGCAACAACTCCGAGCCGAACTTGACACGGTCTATGCGGGCCCGAATGTGGCGGCCTCGACTGCCTTCGCGGCGCCGCCACGCCGCCTCAACGAACTGTACCGCGTAGTTGAGCACTACCGAATCCCACGTTGCTACTTCGACGAACTTTTGCGGGGCATGCAGCTCGATGTCGAGGGCAGACACTATCACACGGTGGCCGAGCTGGTCGACTATTGTTACTGTGTAGCCTCGGTTGTCGGCCTCATCATGTGTCACGTCATGGGCACGCGACAATGGCGCGACGCAGCAGCGGTAACCCAGACGCTCAACCGTGCCGCCCACCTCGGCATCGCAATGCAGCTGACCAACATCTGCCGTGATGTAGAAGAAGATAAGAGCCGCGGTCGGGTGTACCTGCCCGACGACGTACTGGCGCAACATGGCGTTGACCTCCAAAGCATTCATGCCGATGCTGCATTTTCTGCATCGACCGCGACGGCCTTGCGCCCCGCTGTCGCGGCACTGTTACAACTTGCCGAACACTACTATCGCTCGGGGCAACGCGGCACACTAGCACTGCCGCTGCGCTCGGCCTTCGCGGTGCGCGCGGCACGGCGGATTTACGCCGCGATCGGCAAGCGCCTCGGCGCGATGCACTACGACATCAGCGCTGGCCGTGCGGTGGTGAGTAGACGCCGCAAGCTTTTGCACGTCGCCGTTGCCGCCTTGCAAACGATCGGCGAAATTCCACAACGAGTTTGGTATTACATCACACGGCGCGGTTTCGCTGCGCCATCGCAACAACTGGAGGCCGGTCATGTCACCCAACCCGAATAATCAGCTTGCCGCAATCGCAGGGCTGCCGCTACGTGATGCCGCCCTCGGGCCGTTCGGCATGATCGCCGAATACATTGGCCGAATTCGAGAATTCAACCGGACCGACTGGCTAGTCTATGTTGGTTGGATCGGTATGATGTACGGTTTGGTCGCTACCACCCTGGGTTTTTTACTGGTCGGCCGCGCCCACGGAGTTCAATTTCCGACCGAAGCCTGGCTGGTACCCGTCGGTGCAGCGATTTTCTCAACCTCTATTGCCATCGATACGATCGGGCACCGCACCATTTACAAAGCGGCGCTAGCCGGTGGCGAAGCCTTGGTTCATCACATCACAATTTTCTGCGGCGTGACCAGCGTGGTCTTTCTGGTGCTCGCGTTTGATCATCCTGCCCTGTGGATTGTGGCGATGGTGCTGTCGGTGTTGTCGTTTGTATATTCGCTGGTCGACGAGGTTTTTCATTGGCGCCGTTACTTGGCAGCCAAAGCTGACCCTGTTGAGATGTGGAGCCATGTCGGGATTATGGTTGGGCATCTAATCATGATGATTGCTTGGTGGCGGTTTTTTCAGATGGGATATCCAGGTGTCGCTGCGACGCTGCAGGCGACGGGGCTGAGGTAATGGGTAGGGAATTGCGGATTGACGGAGTTTCGGACTGGCGGAGTTTCGGACTGGCGGACTGGCGGACTTTCGGACTGGCGGACTGGCGGACTGGCGGACTGGCGGACTGGCGGACTGACGGACTGGCGGACTGGCGGACTGGCGGACTTTCGGATTGGCGGACTGGCGGACTGACGGATTGACGGATTGGCGGACTGGCGGACTGGCGGACTGGCGGACTGACGGACTTTCGGACTTTCGGACTGGCGGACTGGCGGACTGGCGGACTGGCGGACTGGCGGACTTTCGGACTGGCGGACTGGCGGACTGACGGAATGGCGGAATGGCGGACTGGTGGACTTTACCATCGACGAATCGCCAGCTTTTGAGATAGCCGCACGATTTGCGAACTGCAGAAATTGGGGTGGCCTGCCCGATCGCGCACGGCCAGCGCCAACTCGAACGAGGTTAGCGCGGTTGAAATTTCGTTGGCACGGGCCGTGCGCGGTGACGGGCATGACCCCAATTTCTTTGTTAGCAAATCGGTTTGTGGCGTATCGCATGGCGCTGGAGAGCGGGGTGGCCGTAGCCAATTGTGTCGGTGGTTGGCGCGGTGAGTCGGACTTGGCCAATCAGTGCAAACGCGCCGCACAAAGTGTGATGCTTAACCTGGGCGAAGGCAGTGCATATGAGCGTGGTTCGGCTAGCCAGCAACGATTCTTTCGCATCGCTCGGGCCTCGGCCATCGAAGTTGAATGCGCGCTCGAATGTGCGATGGCGCTCGGCTTTTGCGACGCTGCCACACTTGATGCCCGCTCACGAGCCGGCCGTGCTGCCCGGTTGGCAAATTCGGTTTGCCGGTAGCGGCCATCGGTCCGAAAGTCCGAAAGTCCGAAAGTCCGAAAGTCCGAAAGTCCGAAAGTCCGAAAGTCCGAAAGTCCGAAAGTCCCGAGTTCGGGGGATTCGGAGTCCGGAGACCGGACGAAGTGAGTTGGCGGACTTGCAGACTTGCAGACTGGCAGACTGGCAGACTTGCAGACTGGCAGACTGGCAGACTGGCGGACTTGCAGACTTGCAGACTTGCAGACTTGCAGACTGGCAGACTTACGGACTTTCGGACTGGCGGACTTTCGGACTGGCGGACTTTCGGACTGGCGGACTTTCGGACTGGCGGACTGGCGGACTTTCGGACTTTCGGACTGGCGGACTTGTGGACTTGTGGACCAATGGTTCGAGGGAAAGCGAGGGCGTTCCGCTGATAATGGAGGCGGGGCACGGAAGCGGCGGGCACCGGCCACCACCAAGATGGCAGGTGACTGTGAAGGAGTGTCAAGAGCGCCCGGTTCAAAGGACCCCAAGTGGTTCATTCCGG
>JAYWHS010001164.1:0-2019 GCA_043777635.1 Kofleriaceae bacterium
GTCCTGTCGTTGCGTTGTATTTGGTGCGGTCAACGCGCGCAACACGGCCAACGGCACGCCGAACGAAGCACCAGGTGTGTACACCGTGACCGGCGCAGCAGCGCGGAGGCGTTCGATCCGCGCGCCACCTTGTTGCCAGTCGCCAAGCCCTCGTTGCCATTTGCTGGCAGCTTCAGCGCCAAGCTCGTCAACGGTGATGCCGCGTCGCTGGGCTTCGGAGCCATCGACCCAAGGCGTGAAATCTTCGCCGCGCAGTTGCGGGAAGGTCAGGGCCAGGTTGGCTAGGTCGCCTTTTACATCAATGGCTATCACCGGCACACCATCGATCGCTGCTTCTTCAAGCATTGCAATGCAAAGGCCGGTTTTACCGCTGCCCGTCATGCCCACGCAGATAGCATGGGTCGTCAGATCTTTGGCGTCGTACAGGTACGGTTCGGCGCTGGTGGTTTTGCTGGCCAGATCGTAGGGCTTGCCGAGATAAAAGACGCCAAGTTTTTCGTAGTCGGTCATCGCGCTATGACCCTACACAACATCGTCATGAGCGCGAAGTTCGCTTCGCGTTATTCATGAGGCCAACGCTGGCCGGCGCAAACCCGACTCTGAAAAACTCGCAGCCGAAGCGCGGGTTATTGAACGACGATCGTGCCGGTAAAAGCGTGCGGCGTGCACTTAAACGTGTACGAACCCTTCACGTTGAACTTGAAGCATTTGGTTACACCAAAGCCGGTATCAAAGCCTTTGCCGTTCGAGTTTACGTCATGGCTGGTGCCTGCCACCATTTCGAATTTAACCACTTGATTCACGGAAATCGTCGACGACGGCGTGATGGTATATGCAAAGCTTGGTGCCGTGACCGTCGTGGTCACGGTTGCGCCGGCGCAGGGCACTTCGCTTGCGATCGCACCAGGGCCATCGACGACCTTGGCTGCGTCAGGGGTAGAGTTCGAATCGCCACCGCAAGCCACAAAGCTGGTAGCCGTGATGCTGGTGAAAACTAGTGCTACAAAAATATTGGATTGTTTCATAATTGCGTTCCTTGCAACGCCGCCCCCGCGGCTGCGTTGGCTCGTTGGTATCAGAAATTCTCATTGTTGGCTATTTGTTGCGCGGGCCCGACGGTGAGGTAATCGGCTGATCATCTTCGTTGGTCACCGACTCGGGTTCAGTGTCTTGCCCAGGATCGCTTGCTTCATTGGTGCGCCCGACGTTCTTTGGTGCCACCGCATCAAGCGCCTGCAGGCCTTCTTTACCAGTGATCTCGGTTGCTTCGGCGCCGAGCCTGGCCCCGCGTCGGCCCCGTGGTGTGTGTGCAAATTGCTTGCCGGCGCGACCTGAGCGGGTCCGGTCAACGACTTGATAAACGATCACTTTGTCGCCAACTGCAACCACCGTTTTGGACGACTTGCGATTGATGCGAGCCATGTCGTACGCGCTAAGGCCGAAGCGCCGGCCAATGGTTTCAAACGATTCGGCTGATGTTGGTGAGTATTCAACTCGTGCCCGGCCGACCCGTTCTTCGGAGATGTCGAGATGTTCTTTGGAGCCACGGGTCACGATCATCAACTGGCTGTCATCCAGCAAGGTCAAGTTGGCACGGGCTGGATCAAAATTCTTTTCGAGAAACGCCTGCACGATCATTTTGGGTTGCAGCTTGGCGTCGATTTCGAGGCCATTCCATTCGGCTAAACGTTTTTTTGAAATGCCAAATGCCCGTGCCAGGCCGGGCAGGGTGTCGCCGATAACTACGCGATAAAATACCCGTTGGTGGTCGGCCACGATGGCATCTTTATCGGGCACTGCGACCACCATGGGTTCACCACGTTTTTGGTCGTTGCCTGAATTTTGCAAATCAAGGCGGGCTTTGGCTTTGTTTTTGGCGCGCAGTTCCGCCGAAATTTTGGGTACCACCAAAATGGTACCGCCATCGATTTCTGATTCGTGCGTGATCTCGTTGAGTTCGCGTAGCCGTTTGGTCGGAATCGCAAACGTAGTGGCGATATCTTCGAGCCGTTCGCCATG
>JAYWHS010001165.1:0-6739 GCA_043777635.1 Kofleriaceae bacterium
CTGGCGTCTTTGCGCGACGACGGCGCAGTGAATTTAGCTATCACGCCAAACGCAACCGGGTTATCGAACAATTCGATGTCGACATCACCAATGAGTCAGACACCGCTGCCTCGGTGACCCTAACCGATCGCGCGGTACGTGGCGGCGAATGGTGGATCGGCTACTGCAGCGCAGCGCAGGTGGCAAAATCACCTGGCACTGATCAAGAATTCAACGTAACCGTCCAGGTGCCAGCACACCAAGTACGCAAAGCGATGTATCGCATCGTCTACAGCGGCCCACAACCATAGCCGTTTGCAACGCACAGCTGTATATTGCGCCGGTCATATATGATCGTTCAGGTAAGCAACCTCACCGTGCGCTATGGCCGTCGCAATGCCGTCGACGGCATCTCATTCGATTTACAAGCCGGCGAGCTAGTGTTGTTGCTTGGGCCCAACGGCGCGGGTAAGAGCACCACGTTGTCAGCGATGTCGGGCGCCATCAGCCCAACGTCTGGGACGATCACGATTGCCGGCAAGCCGGTGATCGACGATGCAGCCAAGGCCCAGGTCGGGTTCGCTGACCAACCGCCTGCGCTGTATGAATTTTTCACCGTCGAAGAACATGTTGGCTTTGTCGCCAAGGCCCGTGGTGGTGAGCTCGGCGAAGCCGCAGCGGTGCTTGCGCAGCTCGGCCTTAGCGCGATTGCCAGTCGACCATGCCGTGAATTGTCCTTCGGTATGCGGCAACGCGTCGGCCTCGCCGCAGCATTAGTTGCCAACACCCGCGTCATCCTGCTCGATGAAACCCTCAATGGCCTCGACCCACATGCCACCCGCCACGCGCTTGCAGCACTCACCGCAGCAACCGCACGCGGCGCCGCTGTCTTGATGTCAACACACTTGCTCGGCAGTGCCGAACGACGCTGTGATCGCGTCATGCTGATGAATAAAGGTGCCTTGATCGAAGATATCCGGGGCGACCAACTCGTCGCCCTCGCCAAGCGTGGGCCAACCGCCCTCGAAGATTTGTACATTGAGCGCATTGCCGACGAAGGGCCAACCTGATGGCCATGAGAGCGACCGCGCGATGATGTCGAGTCGCGAATTTCAAGGCTGGGAGCAACGCGGCTTACGCCGCAGCCAATCCCACACTTGGTGGTGGACGCTTGGCATCGGGGCCGGGTTAGCTGCATGGATCCAACACGGCCTCGACCACGGCGATCCAGCTACCCGCTGGCTGGTCTTTGCGGTCGCCGGTTTTGCCTTGGCATTTCTGCGCTCGCCTAGCCATTTTTTCTGGCGCAACGACGCCACGTTGCTGGCGCGATTACCGATCGCTGGCCGCGTGTTGTTTGATTCGGGGTTGCGGCGCAGCGGTTTCGATGTTGCGCGTTTAGCAATCACACTGGTGTTGGGTGCGGTTCCCATGTTGCTCGCCAATACCGCTGCAACGTTACCTTATCTCGCAATCGCAGCGAGTTTGGTGGTGCTCGCCGCAGGCGCAGGCCCGGCAACCTGCGTTGGCGCTGGAGCCTTGGTCATCCATGACCGGGCTCGACAAATACTCGCTGGCAGCGCACCCGCCACGCCGGCCACCGCGTTGCTCGGGGGCTTGCCTGGTTTTGTCGCAGCGTTGGCAATCGTCGCTGTGGTTGGTTGCGCCGGCAGCTTGCACGGTGGTGCAAGCGAATTGCCATGGATCCCGGTGAGTGCGGCACTCGCCGTGGCCGGCATTGCCAGCTGCGTTGCAGCGCGGCAACTGTGGGCCATCCATATGCCGGCCATTCTCCGCGATGTCACCACGCTTGATCGACAACAACTCGCGACGTTGCAAATTCTCCCGGCCACGCCCTTGCACCGCGTGGTCGCTCGGCTACTCAGCAAGGCCAGCGCGTTAGTCCTCGATAAACAATCGCGCTTGATGAGCCGCCGCTACCCAATGGCCAGCGTGGTTGGCGCCATCCTGTTCGCTGGCTTGGCAAGCTTGGCAGTCTGGCCGCGCCCTGACCTTTCTTGGTTCGGCACCTTAGCGGTAACCGGCGGCGTCTACGCACTGGTGCTGTCACGACGCTTGCGCAGTCCGCCCACGGCGCTGCCTCGGCTTGAACCTACGTTGAGCCTTAACATTGGCGCTTTTCAAGTAGCGCGCGCTGCATGGCAAGGTATCTGGTTAGGCTTGTTCGTCATTGTCCCAGGCATCGGCGCAGCGCTGCGCAGCGGCCAACCCATGGCTGCGGGCCTGATCATGGTGGTGGCAACGCTGGTGGTGATGACAGGTACGCTGATGCCAACCCGAACCCCGTAGCCCGGCCCTATCGCAATGATAATTACGCAGCGATCGCAGCGGGCGGAACTACAAAAAAGTGAATGGCTCGCACCCCGCCACCGTCGTGATTGCGACGTTGCGTCGACCGCGCCGGCCTTCGCCTGTCAACAGCATCAAACACGCAGACCACTTCGGTGCGTAACGCTGGCTCGACCTGAACAATAAATCGCCCGACGTGGGCCATGACCAAAAATAGCCCAACCCCAGCGCCCACCGCAGTTGCCGGATTGGGCGCGCCGGCGGCATCGCGGGCCCGGGCAATCGCAGTGATCATCGCTCGCTTGTCGAGCCGACCGAACCAATCGGTGACCGCCAACAACAATCGATTATCTTGCCACATCCATTCAACGTGGGGTGCCAACGTAGTCGCACTAGCATTCGGCGCGCCGCGCGGCGCATCCAGTTGTGCATTCATCAGAATTTCGTCGACCACACTCTGCGTACGTGACAACGCAGCGCCTGATAATCCTCGCACTTGACAAAAGCCTACTACTTCTTGAACCAGCGCATGACGCGCGTTGGCATCAGTAATCGTCCGACGAAAAATTACGATGTCGTCCGCAGCGCGCAGTCGCGCCAAGCCAAACTGCGATGCATTTGTCGTTAACACGGTCGTTACTGCGGCTCGAAAATCGTCAACGTTGGCAAGCGAACAGGCATGATCAACGCCATCGAGTAACGCTGCGAACATTTGATCACGTGCGGCCCGGCCGGACAACTGCGTCACCGCAAGTCGCGGCAACGACGCACATGCCGCCGTTGGAATTGCTAATGGAAGTGTGGTGTCACAGAGCAGCAAGTTGGCCGCTGACAAAGCCTGGGCGGCAAGCTCGGGTGCACCGCTATCCACGAACGACACGTCCACCAGGGCCTGCAACGCTGCTGCGATCGCAGCGCGAGCGGATGGCTCGATGCTTGCGTAAACAGCGTGGCGTACCTGTACAACTTCCATAATGCGCAGCGTAGGGCACCATCTGCCGAGGGTCAATGTGAGTTTTTCTGATCTAAAAAAACCACCGCTCACCCCGCGCGAGGTCGCCACACTGCTAGAATCGCGCCGGAATGACAGATCGCCCAAGCGCCCGGCCTACCCAGCCGCCGCCGATGAACATGGTTACCCCAGCGATGGCGGTTGCCCCGGTTGCGCCAGGGCCCAGCTATACCCAGCCGCTAGCCGATAGCGATATGCTTTTGGACGACACCAGTACGATCGACGTCCCGATGACAACGGCCAACGCCGACCGGGTGGCGCAGCTGTTAGACGATGAAGCCAGCGTTCGTGACGACGCAGATCTAAGCATATTTTGTGCGATGGTGTGGTGGGATTGTTTCGATGCGAGCGATGAAGTGCGAACCCGCTTGCGCAGCAGCATAAAACATCCAGCTGCGGCGCGGTTAGCGCTGGCCTATGCACTCAACAGCGGCCTGCCTGCCGATTTGGTGTGGGCCTGCGACTTGATCGCCAAGGTTGCCGACCCTTTCACACGCAGTGGCCTACAAATCATCGCTGCGGAAACCTGGTGGTTTCGCCACAATGATACCAAGGCCGCGTTATCGGTGGCCATCGGCCACAGCGCCGCCATTTCCGACACCCTGCTAATCGCCAGCGGCAATCGCGAAGGACTGCTCACCCTAGCCTCAACACGTAGCAACGACCCCGAGGCCTCACCCGAAAGCCTGGCGGATCTGCTCGGCGAACTGCAAGACGATAACGGCAGCCAAGCGCCGCATCGCGATATCATCGCCATTGGCCTAACCGCACTGCGGGCCCAACGGTGGAGTTTATCCGACGACACCAACTCACAAGCGAGCGCCAGCCAAGC
The DNA here is from genome assembly GCA_043777635.1 of Kofleriaceae bacterium. Classification (GTDB taxonomy): domain Bacteria; phylum Myxococcota_A; class Polyangia; order Haliangiales; family Haliangiaceae; genus JABFXX01. The sequence continues at coordinate 4,134 of JAYWHS010001165.1, forward strand.
CAAAATCCCCAACGAAGAAAACCCGCAAGCGCCGCGTTGGCTGCACCTTTCCGAAATTGTGATCGATTCAGCGTTAGTCGCAGGCAGCGCCGAGCAACTCCATGAAGCGCTAACGCTGCGTGAAGAATTATTACGTCGATGCCGCGATGGCATCGCCGATGCGTTGGCGACGGGCTTAGTCAAAACCGCTGGCACGGTATTTGGGGCGTCGCTACCAACTGATCAAGGCGCGGCCACGGCAGCCCTACTCGAAGCAATTGCCAATCTCGCTACGCTTAGCAAAGATAAATACGCATCGACCCATCTCACGGGTGCCAACCTGGCGCGGCAGTTTGCACGGATCGCAGCAGCCCGCAGCACCCAATCCGAAGCACTGCTCACCATGCATCGGGAGCTTGCCGCTGCGCCATCGGCAGCTGGCACCGTCGCAGCACATGCGCGACGTGCGGCTGATTTGTACAACGCTGTGGCGAAGCGCGCAGCAGATAACAACGCGCGCATCAAAGCTCGCCACCAAATCATCAGCTATCTCGAAATTGCCGACACCCACATGCCAGTCGCCGGTATTTCGCAGCTGCGGGTCCGCACCGCATGCGTGCGCGCCAATCGCCACGACCTCACGATGCTCGAAGGCATGGGTGGCCATCAAGCGCGCTGGGCCGCCATGCTTACCGAATCCGCGCAAGGCGATGCAAGCGGTGCCATCGCGCGGTGGCGGCCGCTGTGCGATGACGCCAGTACGTCCACCGGTTTTGAACTTGACCAAGTAGCACGCTTGCAGCGCGCGCGCATCGATCGCGCTGGCTTGGCCAAAGCCTATCAAGCCTTACACGGCAGCGAGGCTGATCCACGTTGTCAGCAAGTTTGGCAATTTGCCTACGCAATGGTGAGCTTGATTCGAGGCGCAACCCAAGATGCCGAAACCGCGCTCGATACGCTGCGCACGTTTGTCCAGCCAAACGGCACGGGTGCCGACCTACTCGCGATTGACATTGCGCAAACTGCGGTGCTGCGCGGCCAAGAGCGATGGTTCGAACTTGAACAACTGCTGGGCCAGCTCACCACCTCAGTGCAATCGCCGCGCGCCCGCGCAAGCTTGGCTCGCGAACGCGCCATGTTGCTTGCCGATTCGCTCGACCGGGCCAGCGATGCCATCGTTATCCTCGAAGAAATGTTGGCAGCCAATCCGGGCGATGCCGAAACCATGGTTGCACTCGCGCAACTTTCCGAACAAGGCAACGGCTTCGAACGTGCCGCGCAGCTGCGCCGCCGTGCGATCAGCGTCGCCCCTGAAGCCGCAACCAAATCAAAATTGCTAGTTGAACTGGCCATGGTTGAACAACGCCGTGGCGATGTGGCAGCAGCGCAAACCGCGCTTGAGCGAGCCCGTAGTCTCGACCCGCACGACCCGGCGGTGCTCGGCGCGTTAGCGCAGTTACAAATCAAAACCGGCGCTACCACCGATGCCATTGCCATGTTGCAAACCGAACTCACGGTCAGTGAGCTCAGCGACGGCGGCCACCGAATTGAACTTCAGACTCATTTGGCTCGCGCGTTTGCAGCGCAAGACCCCGCATCGCAAGCAACGCTGCAAGCTTGGCTTGATGTGTTGCAAAGCACGCCTGATTGTAGCGAAGCACTCATCGCGATCGAAGCACCGGCGCAGCAACTCGCACAATGGACTACGTTGGTACAAGCGTTTCGGCGCGCGCCACGCACTACGCACAATCTCAACGTATTGGCCCTGGCCCTCGAAAAGACCGAAGATTGGCACGAACTCATCGAAGTCAAAATGCTGCAAGTTGGGCACAGCAGCGAGCCATCGCAGCGCGCGCACTTGGCAGCCGAGGCCGCCGATATCTATGCCGACCAACTCGGCGATCGCGGCAATGCAGCGCGCCTGTTGCTGCAAGCGCAATCGATTGCTCCAGACCCAACGCGCCAAAACCAAATTATCGATCTACTCGAATCGTCGGAGAACTGGGCTGAGCTGGCCGGCGCGCTGGAACGCGAACTACCGACGATTCCCGCCGCAGATCGTGATCGCCAGGTGTCGTTGTTGCGACGGCTGGGCGAACTGCGCAGTGAAAAACTCAGCCGTTACGCCGAAGCGGCGGTGGCGTACGAAAGTGCGCTTGAACTTGACCCCGAAGACGAACTCACGCTGCTCGCGCTCGAACAACTGTATTTGCAGCTAGGCCGCGAACGCGAATTAGCGCGCATTTTGGAAACCCGAGCCGAACTGGCTAACGTACCCATCGAACGTGGCGCACTATTCGCGCAAGTCGGAGCGTTGCGCGCCAGTCGCAATGACATTGAGGGCTCCCTCGCCGGTTTTCTAGCGTCGATTGCCGCCGATCCAAGTAATCGCGACGTATTCACCGCGCTAGAGCGAATCTGTTACAAGCATCAGCGCTGGACGTCGGCCATGCAGCTGTACGAAACCACGATCGCACATGTCAAGGCTGGCAATCCACGCGCCTACCGGCTCGGTGATCTGTACGCCCGCCAAGGCCAAATTCAATTGCAGTTCCTCAACGATGCCAATGGCGCAATTGAAAGTTATAGCCAAGCTGTCATCGTCGATTCATCGCCTGAAAACGCGA
>JAYWHS010001166.1:0-2016 GCA_043777635.1 Kofleriaceae bacterium
GTGTACACGTTGTCGTCGCCCACCAGCGGTGTGTTACTGCGCCGAATTGACGTTGTTGCCCACCAAGACCCGCGTTGTGCTGCTACAGCACCCGCGCGAGCGCGACAATGCGATTGGCACCGCCTGGATGGCGAGCTTGTGTTTGCCCAACTCGGAACTGCACGTCGGCATGCGGTGGAATCAACAATCGGCGATGGCGGCAGCGATTAGCAATCCGGCTGCGCCCGCGGTGCTGTTGTACCCCGGCGCTGACGCCAAAGATATTTTGCTCGATCCACCGCAAGGCCCGGTAACGTTGGTAGTTGTCGATGGTACGTGGTCGCAAGCTAAAACCTTGGTGCGTGATAATCCGATCTTGGCAGGGTTGCCGCGCTATGCGTTTTCGGCACCCGTGCCGAGTGAATATCGCATTCGTAAAGAGCCCAGCGATGAAGTGGTCTCGACGATCGAATCATTGATGTACGCCCTTGGCGCACTCGAAGGTGAAACTGAAAAGTTCACAGCGTTGCTCAAACCATTTCGCGCCATGGTGAATACCCAACTTGGTTTTAATGCAGGTAAACGCGCGCGCAAGAAAAAACGCGTCGCCAAGGTGGTGCCGCCATCGCCAGCACTACTTTTGTTGCGCGAGCGTTGGGCCGATGTGGTGTGTGTGGTTGGCGAAGTAAATGCTTGGCCCTATCAAATGGGCCGGCATCGTGATCGCGATGAACTCGCGCACTGGGTGGCCGTGCGCCCAAGCACCGGGGAGACGTTCGTCGGTTTAGCGACGCCAACCTATGAGTGGTCGCCAAGCACGCCGAAGAATTTGGGCCTGGATCTCGCACGGTTACAAACCTCACGACCGCGCCATGAAGTGTATGAGGCCTTTGCTCAGTTTGTCCGGCCGACGGACATTGTCTGTGGTTGGAGTTGGTACTCGCCGCGCTTGTTTAGTGCTGGGCAGCACGTGATTGATGCTCCGATTTTTAACGTCCGCGTCTTGCTCGAAGAAGTGCTGCACCGCCGCATGCCTCGGTTGGAATCGTATGCCGCTGAACTTGCGCCGTTGCCACCCGGGCCCAACATGGAGCGAACCAGCGAACGCTGGGGAGCGGGGCCCGAAGGTCGCGCTGGGCAGCGACTCGCCACGTTGGTTGCAGCGGTGCGGTGTTGCGTCGAAACCCCGCTTGCAACTGTGTAAGCGTTAGCCCTCGACACGCTTGTCTAGCCGACGGCAACTTCCCGCGGCTGCGCCCAGGCTTGATCAAGAAAGTCGCACAGCGCTTCGGTCAGCCGGCCCGGCCGCACCCGCCACTCGTAGATCGAGCTGGCTTGCAGCAATTGCGCGCCTGCAAGTTCGCGTGCTGTGGCATCCGCGTCACTAAATGGATGAATTGGATCTGAAACGTGACCGACTACTAACGTTGGATGCAGCAATTGTCGACGAGCATGGCCGGGTGGCGCAATACGGCCAAAGGTCAGGCCATCAAGCACTGCCAGCGACGAGGCTGGATCGCGTCGAACAAAATCGATCAACAAGTCGGCAAGCCAGTGCGTGCGCGGAATGCGTCGCGTGAGCGCAGCAAGGGCACGCATTACGGGTTGTGTCGTGCGCAGTGCCAATGCCAAGGGTACAAACGCAGCAGCAGCCGCACTAATGCCGTTTTCAAGTACTGGCATTTCAAGCACCAACCCGCGTACCCGGTTGGGCGCAAGCACTGCGGCTTCGAGCGAGACGTTGGCACCAAGTGAGGTGCCCCCGATCACCGCTTGCGGAATATTGAGATGGTCGAGCAGTGCGATCACATCTTTGCCGTAGTGAGTCATCGAGTGCGCGGTCATGTCGTGGGGATGATCGGATGCGCCGTGGCCGAGCATATCGACAGTTATTACACGATGGCCACGCGCGACCAACGCGGGCGCCAGCGCGGTATACATACGGCTATCCATCAGCAGGCCGTGCGTCAACACGATCACCCGGTCACCGCTGCCATATTCTCGGTATGCGATTCGTCGACCATCATGAACAAAGCT
>JAYWHS010001167.1:0-6731 GCA_043777635.1 Kofleriaceae bacterium
TGCCGGCGACTTGTCGTCGGCAGAAGGGACGGGAACGTCCCTTGTTTGATCGAGGCTAACCAGCAGCTTTGACACTTTGGCAAAGCGATGCTGGTTAGCGGTACCAAACGAAAATGAAGCTAGGGCATTTAGCTGGTAGTTGGGCGGCAGCCGCATTTGTGCAGCAGCGTATGGTGCTCACTGTACAACAACAAAAGATTCGCCAAGCTTGTTTCGCCACCATTGGCCCAGTGCCTGATGTGATGACCGTCGACGTAGCGGCTGTGCGTGCACTTCACCTTGCGCCATCGTGGCTAGATCCGCCGGTTCCGCCGAACCGTACAGATCTGCGTGCGGCACAGTGATGATGATTTCGATCGGCGTGCGTTGGGGGCGATTTTCACGTATACGCTCACGGATAATCGACAGGAATGCATCGGCGCGTTGTCGGATAGGCGGCAGCAATGGGTGCTTTTGCGGCCGGCAGGGTATCGGGCGAATGTTCCGCGAGTGTCGGTTCCTCGGTGGTCGATTTCATCAAGTGATGATTCCGTAGGCAACGCCCCCGCCGGAGTTAGGGCTGCACCAAACGATTCGTTACCACGAACGGTTCATGTCTCGAACACGATGGTGTTGCACGGACGATGCGCAGCGATCCGCCAGCGCGCCACCCATGCGAATTTCGCCGCAACCCAGTCAATAACTATCGCCAATTCAAGTTTTAGAATCATTCACCACGGCCACTCGTCAATCGCACCCACGCAAAAGGTCCACCCTCGTCATCAAATCCCCTCTCCACCCGCGACGCGAAGGCGGCGTTTCAGACTACTCGCCAGCACCGAAATCCGCGGCCGCGCGGCCAGCCGCAGTACACTCGCGCAAGCTCCAAGACGCCCCCGGAGCCTCAGGGTGACAACCGTTCACTCGACCGTTCACCCGCCGTTCGCACACCTCGTGCACTTTTAAGGTCGGCTGTCTTTGCTATGTTGGCACAGAGGTGGGCAGCCCAACGCAACCTTGAAGGTCGCAGTAAACGCTACGATGGTAAAATGGAACTCGTGGCGTATATGCTCATCAGCGGTGTCGCGTTTGCCACAATTGTCTTTTGGTACCCATCGCACCGCTTCTCCAAAGCGACTCTGGAACTAGGGCTAACGCGCTACAAGAAGGTAGCCGCTAAAGAAGATGGATACTGGTCGAAGGGCGTCATTGATGGCGTCGATTGCGAGTTGAGATGGCTACAGGATCGGCAGAGTAATTCCACTCCGTCTCACCTACGAAGATCCCAACCCAAGTGGACCGAGATTGAAGTACAGCTACCTGCGCAGAGCGCATCTACCGATGCTTGTCGAGTTGGCGCCGCCGCCATTCGCGAAGCAAACCCCGGCAGGTACACGGCTGGTTGTCGGAGGCGAGCCAACGACGATGGTCAACATGCTTTTGACTGAAAAATTTTGTGAGGTACTTGTGGGGCTCCGTAACATGAGGCTTTCGACCCACGCAGGTCGGCTATGCCTTCATTATCACGGCTGGGATCCGCACTTGGCCACAGCCAATGTACGCATGCTCATTGAGATGTCGCGATGTGCAGTTGAAAGTTCTTTGGGTTTATCTCGGCCAATAAATTCATTGAATGTGCGTTCGGTTGCCGAGGCGCGTGACGTCGGAAATACCAATGTGGTGCAACAACTTGTACGTCAGGGGCGCCGGATTAACATCATATTGTTTATTGCGGCGGTCGCTTTTGCTTTATTGGGCGTTATCTATTTGACCATAGTACGACAACCCAATTGAACTGAAGAGGATCCACGATTCCTGACGGGGGATTGTTACGCGGAAGCGCGAACTTGGCTGACCTTGGTCAGCAAAATGTGCGCTGCTCGTGGGTTTTGGAACCAAACGCGGGCAAAAAAGAGCATTCCGCAGGCGGGTGATACCGCGCTGCGCGGGTGAGCCTAGCGCTCAGTTCCGTCGATCCCAAAAAATCCGCGAATGCGTTTCATCAAATCGTACTTTGCAGTATCGAGGCGTTCACGCTTCTGATCGTCGCGCTCGTCGCGCGCGGTGCTTAGCGCTTCTCGTCGAGCCGCCAACACTTCGGCAATCGGCTCGGCCAACTCGGGGGTTGCCCGCAGCACTGCTTGAAACGCATCTTTGGCGATGCGGTAGCAAGACAATGGCGACGCCGCAACCACGGTCGCCGCGCGAGCTTCGCCAGTCATCAGGGACATTTCACCGAAGAACTGGCCTGGGCCAAGCCGTGCGACTTCGTGTTGTGCGGCACCTTGGCCGATAACCACCGCAGCTTGACCTTCAACCACCATGTACAATTCATCTGCGCTATCGCCTTCGCGGGTAATGGTTTCGCCGGTGGCAAAAGGCGCATAGGCCATTTGGGTGGCGAGTTGTTCGACGGCTTGCGGCTGTAGTGCGCGGAAAAGATCAACTTGGTGCAATGCTTGGCGCCGCCGCTGCAGCTCGACGGCGGATTTGCGTGCGACACGCTCGGGGGATTCGGCAGTCAAAAATAATGCGCTGGCAGGAATCGCCATGGCAATATCGGCGCGGCGCAGCGCGTACCAAAGGCGTACGCGGATCTCGCTATCGAGTACGTCGTCGCGAGATAGGTCGGTGATCCAATAGCGCACCGTGTATTGCGCAACGCTGTCGCGATAGCCTGATAACAAAACGTGCAAGCGTGGTTCACCTGCAATACCTTCAATCGGCATCACGGCTAGGGCGCTATCAATCGCTTGGACGATCGCTGCCGGCGGTGTGCGGAAATCGACGAAGAAATCAAACGTGCGCCGCCACTGCGAAGCTTCACCCGCGCGCCGCCCTAAAATGGTCACTTGACTGCGCATCAACACACCATTGGGAATGATAATGGTTTCCCACGCTCGGGTTTCGATTGCCGTGTAGCGCCAACGAATCTCGGTGACACGGCCTTGGGGCTGGCCTTGGCCGAGCGTGATCCAATCGCCGGCTTTTACCGAATTGTCCATTTGTAAGGCTAGGCCGCCCATGATGTTACCGAGGGTGTCTTGCAATGCAAAACCGATGACGGCCGTAAGCACGGCGCTCGTGGTGATCAACCCTGCAACCGAAAATCCTGCGCGTTTGCCGACGATAATCATGGCAACAACGACCAAAATTCCAGTGACGATGTCGGCCAAAATACGCGGCAAGGCTAGACCGAGCCGAGGCAGGGTGATTTCAAAAATGATGTTGGTTACCAACGCAACGATGCACAGTAATTCAAATGCCAGCGCAGTGAGCGGTGCCGCTACGCTAGCGTAGCCAGTCGCGGCCAACGCCGCTGCAACTACGACAGCGATGACGTGGCCGATGAAAAATACGGTGGCCCCCCGCAATGAGCGGGCTTTAGCTGGGCCTCGACTGGTCGAACCTGGTGGTTGTAAGGCCGCTGCGCTGCGCCGAGCGAACAAAACCGAAAGCAACAGCCCCGCCAACAGATAAGGCGTGCGTAGCTCCCATGTAGCATCGATCAGTGTAGTCCAAAACGTCACGTCGGCATGCTAAGCGCAAACCGGAGCGGTGCCAATGTTTGGGGAAGATCGGCGAGCCGATTGTTGCCTGGTTGGCCGATTTGGTTGGGCAAATCAACTAGTCGATGATGGCGCCGGATACGGTTGCCTTGTTTGGGGTCGCGCGAAGTGGCCGGGTTAGTTGCCGTATTGCAGCGCGTGCCTAATCCCGCTGCCGCGCGTGTGTGGTTAGTGAATTCGCTGACATTATTGCAATCTCCGATCAAGCATTTCATCAGGCGCTAGTCGCTGATCACGGTGTGGCGCGCTCCGCGAATCTGGATTTATGTCCATGTCTTTGGCCGACTAGCCGCGACTAGCCGAGATACGTCACCGGCGGCAATTACATAAAAAGTTGCTGAACTGTCTATGGGGTCGCGCGCTGCGCCGCCATGGACGCGATGAATCCGAAAACTCCGGATATCGATTACTTGAAAAGAGGTTGGACCACATATGGAAGCCAATGTTAGGTTTCAAAAGCAAGCTGGGCCACAAGAGCCACAACGCTTGAAGGTATGGGATGAATCAAGAGGTTGCAGTTAGGTATCAACGCCTGAAGCGGTGCGCTGGTGGGGCGTGTTTGTACGAGCGCTAGCCATGGGTGTTTTTAATTGTACGCTTGGTCATTCAAACGGCGGGGTGCTAAGCGTGCATCGACAGCAAGTTTCGGCACAACGCTGCGGAACATTACATGTGGTGTGGCCTCGCGCAGGACCCTGCGCCGCTCAAAACCACCAAACTCAATGCCGACTGCCAAGCAAGCGCCAAACTTGCCAGCGTCGATGCCCAGCTTGGTGCCACCACCACCATGGCCACCGCGCGTTTGATGTAGCAACGTCTGTCGTCAATGAAGGTGCGCACCCACATCAAAATACGACGCGGTGCTCATGCTGACAATCCACATTGCGGCACCACGCAAATGCCAGTTAAACGCGCCTTCGCGGTAGGCTGTATTTGCCTTCGGTCGGGTGGCCGTCTGCTGCGCATCGCCGACAACCATAACTTCTTCGTTGGCATCGAGCCGTGCCACTAGCTGTTGCGTTGGACCTGTACTTGTTTGATGGGGAATTTCGGCGGCAAACCGGAGGCCGGAATCTGGTGGCTCAACCATGACCACCGTACCATCCGCGAGCTCAATGGAAAATGCTTGCACCTTGATCTGCCGTTTTCGCTCAAGCCATACAAATCGCCAATTCCTGAACGCTCGGTCTCCATCCCATACTGATCGATCTCGGCCTCGACGGCGAATGTTGCAGCTTCGCGGTACTTGACGTTGCCGAGAATCGCACTGGAGCCTTCATGTAACGGCACACTGCAATGCGCATCGGTTGTCAAGTTGAGTCGTAAGGCCGCCTTTCGAATTGGACGCGGTCGCGCGCATGTAAATTGATAGATGCGAAATGCGGCCAAAAACAGCGGTGAGAAAGGGCTCTCCGATCAACCGCAAGCTTGAGTGCGTCGCGCCTTCACCGCAGCGAACGCAGCCAGGCGCTGGTCCCTGCAGCCGCCAGTAGGATGATCGATGCCAGTAGGACGTTCGACATTCGCACTCTTCATCAGTACAGCGTCGCAGGTGGTGCCGATAGCGTCGAGCCGCACGTTCCGTGCTTACACCCGCGCCGATAGGATCCGGATCATACCGCGTGACTACACTCGATCATTTTGCGCTAAAACGGGCGTACAGCGAAATTAGTAACTCACCGCGGTGCGCCACGCTGTCGTTGGTATCGCGGACCAGCAGATCGCGGACGTCGATGCGTACGCCTGATTCGGGTGTCAGATGACTGAGCACTGCGGCGCCCACACTGAGTGCAGCGTCGGCGTCGTTGGATTCGAGTGCGGTGCGGAGGGTTGCGCCACCCAATAGCCGTAACTCAAAGCGCGACGTCACCACCGGTCGCAATGCCAGGTGTAACCCCGCCGTCAGCAGCTGTGCGTCTTCGCTGCGCGGCCGTGTGGCCATGTTAACAACCGCTGCGTCGAGTTCGATGCCGAGACGGTAGGGCAGCAACGCAACGAAGTTGCCGTGTAGCGCAACTCCACGGGTGAGCCGTTGGCCAGTCAGGTCGCTAGGTGCGAGTTGGTCTTGCCCGCGGACCAGCAATTGAGCGCCAATGCCAAAGCCAGCTTCGAAGCGCGGCAAAGCAGCGACGCTTGGTTTGACTTGCGCGGGTTCGACGACAACCACCGGTGCAGCCACAACGGTAACGGGTACCGTCGCAACCACCACGCCATTGGCATACACGCTCACGGCTGCGTCGGCGGTGGCGGTGAGATGTGCAGTCACCGCATTGCCAGTGGGCGTTTGGTCCAAAATAATTATCGAGGGATCGGTGGCTCCCACGGTGAGCACACCTTCGATTGGGCCGGTGACTTCAAACACAAGCTCACCAGCTTGGCCGGCCACTAACCCACGTGACGGCCGCAATCCGGCGGTGACTGGTGCGGTGACAAAGGCTAGTGTCGATGCGCCGCAGCGCAACGTATGAGGCCCATCCGTTGCAATGGTGACGTGGTCAACGATGGTTTGTTGATCGAGTTGACAGGCCTTGCCGCTCGGTGGAGTCAAGGAGCTACCGAGCGCCAGTACCGCTTGGCCATTGTTCACCTGCCACGGTGCAGCCACAACTTCGACGGTGGTTTGCAGTGGTGCCGAAGCTTTGCTTTCCAGGCCATCGGCATCGATGGCTGCAATCCGAACGCTATAGTTACCAGCCGCAAGGTTCGGCACTTCGAACGCGGTCGCCGTACGTGGGACTTCAAGAATCGTAACTTGGTCGTTTTGATTCGAGTCAGCGAGTTCGATGCGATACTTTGCAGCCGTTGCTACCGCAGTCCACTGACCTCGTACGGTTGCGGTTGGGCTGCCAAGCAGAATGCCGGCAGGCGTCGACCAAATTGGCGTTGCGGGCAGTGGCCGTGGCTTTTCCGGATTTTTGCCAACCTCAACGCGGGTGCCCATGTTTTGGGTAACAACCACGGGCTTGCCCGCAGCTTGCTTTTTGGCGTTGACGCTGCGAACTGCGACCGGCGCTTGACCGTGATTTGCAATAATACTCATGCCGGCACGATTCACCGCAATGAGAAATTCCGCGCCTAACCCTGTGACGCCGGAGCTTGGGGTGACAATGCTGGTGCTGGTTTTTCTGCCGCTCAATTCGCCAAGCCGCGCTCGGAGCGCACCACTTTCAAGTTGCACCGCAG
>JAYWHS010001168.1:0-6730 GCA_043777635.1 Kofleriaceae bacterium
GGCTCGCTGCAAAGCGGGCCTTTTTTGTATGCAAATTGGCCGCAGTTGCACCGACGCTGCTATGGTGCGCGATATGACGGTGCGCAATTCGCCAACGCAATCGCCGTTTGGCAATCTTAAACTTACCCGGGCGGCCAAGATCATTTTGGCGGTTGTCGTGGTCACTTCGATCGGCTTTTTGCTGTGCGGCCAAGCCACTCGTTTGCAGATCTTGGAATGGACGATGCCGACCGGTTCGTCGGTCTGGCGATCGGGGCGGATTTGGACGCTGGTCACCGGGCCGTTGCTTGAACTCGACATTATTTGGCTAGTGTTGCTGACGTTCATTTTATTGTCGTTGCCGCAACTTGAATCGTTCTGGGGCACCAACCGAATGCTGCGATTTGTCGCGTTCACTGCGTTGGCCGGGTCGGTTGGGGGGACGTTAGTAGGGCTAATCACCGGCAGCGACCGTGGCGTGTTGGGCGTTGCACCGGTTGGTTTTGCGCTGCAAATTGCGTTCGGCGTGGTCTATATCAACCAACCGATGCGGTTGTTTGGCGCGATTCAAATCACCGGTCGGCAGATGCTGTATGGCACCTTGGCGGTGGTGGTGCTGTTTGTTGTGTTGCAAAGCCTTTGGGTTCAAGGTGGCGCTTTTGCTGGCGCAATCGGGATGGCGTTTTGGCTGACATCGCGTCGTCACAATCCACGCGTGTTGTGGACACGTTGGCAATTGCGACGGTCGCGTTCACATTTGTCGCTGGTACCGCGCGGATCGGGCGGATCGGGTGCGGCTCCATCGCGCGGCGGTGCCAGTAAAAAGCCTACGAAAACAAACGAGCGTTACCTGAACTAAAATTAGTTATCTCGCTGTGCTAGGCTTTACGGCGATGCAAGACGACGGACCACAGTTCGAAGAAGGGTCTGGCCTCACTACCGTTTTTGAAGGGGAGTGGGCCACCGTACGGCGTTTGCGCAAAGGCAAACTGGTAGTCATCAGCGGGCCCGACCAAGGCAAAGAGCTGGAGATTTCCAAGCCGCGCATCACCGGTGGTCGCAGCATTATCAGTGAATTGGTGCTGGCGGACAAAGCTGTCTCAGGTACCCACTTCGAAGTATCAGCGCGCGATGACGGCTATCGTTTGCGCGATCTCAACTCACGCAATGGCGTATTCGTTGGCGATCTGCGGATCCGCGAAGTTTTCCTTAGTCCCAATACGGTGTTCCGCATCGGCCACACCAACATCAAATTTCAACCGCTGCAAGATGTGGTTGAAATCGAACTCTCGAAAAAAGATCGTTTTGATGCGGTTATCGGTAGTTCGCCAGCGATGCGTGAAATTTTCGCGCACTTAGAAAAAGTAGCGCCCAGTGATCTGACGTGTTTGATCACCGGCGAAACCGGTACCGGCAAAGAGATGGTGGCGCGGGCGCTGCACAACGGTTCGAACCGTAAGTCCAAACCATTTGTCGTGCTCGACTGTGGTTCGATCCCGCGTGAACTCATTGAATCGACGCTGTTTGGTCATGAAAAAGGCAGCTTCACCGGTGCCATCGCGCAGCAAATCGGCTGCTTTGAACAAGCTAATGGCGGCACGATCTTCCTCGACGAAATTGGCGAACTCGATATTTCGTTGCAGCCTAAACTGTTGCGAGTATTGGAGCAACGCGAAATCAAACGCGTCGGCGGCGACAAGACCCACAAAGTTGATGTGCGGGTGCTGGCTGCAACCAATCGCGATTTGCGTGAAGAAGTAAATCGCGGCGGCTTCCGCGAAGATTTATATTTCCGGTTATCGGTTGTGTTGTGCGAGTTACCGCCGATGCGCGAGCGACGCGAAGATATCCCTAACTTGGCCAATCACTTTTTGCGCGAAGTTGCAGCTCGGCGTTCGATGCAAATGTCGTTTGGCCCGGACGCGATGACGGCCTTGATGAGTCACGCATGGCCAGGCAACGTACGTGAAATGCGCAACGTGGTGGAACGCGCGTCGGCGCTGTCCGATGGGCCGGTGATTACCCGTGCTGACTTAGTCTTTGGCCGCGAAATGGGTCCAAGCGTAATGGTCTCGCATGACCTTGCTCAAGCTGGTGCCGAAGCTGCAAAAAAAGCTGCGGCGCAATTAGCTGGCGTCGATTTACCGGTGCATACCGGGCCGGCAATCTTCGACGCAGCGCTGCTCAAAGCTGGGTTTGGTTTCAAACAAGCGAAACAAACCGTGGTCGATTCGTTCGAGCACGCGTACTTGCAGGCTCTCATGTTGCGCAACGAAGGCAACATCACGCGCTCGGCTGGCGAAGCTGGCTTGACGCGTTATCACTTGCGCGAATTGCTCAAACGCCACGGCCTCAAGGGCGGCGATACCGCTGACTAGCGAACATCCTCATCCCGACGAGGTTGGGGTTGGAGTCACTGCGATGCATGCTAGGGTCGGTCGATGGACTCTACTTCAATTATTACAATTATGGTGATCGGCGCGATTTGTGGTTGGCTAGCGGGCTTGATCGTTCGCGGCTACGGCCTCGGGCTCGTTGGCAATATCGTCGTCGGGATCTGCGGTTCATTTCTGGGTACGCTGGTTTTTGCCAAACTCAACGTGCACGTTGCCGCAGGCCTCGGCGGCGCAATCATCACTGGCGTAGCTGGCGCGGTGCTGGTCCTCGTCGCACTTGGCGTTGTTCGCAAGCTCGCGAATTGACCGCGTCGAGGTGCTACCCAAATCGGCAAGCGCGGGCCCCCATCAATGCTCAGCGGTCCGCAATCCGACGGAGCCGTTGTCGTTGAGATGGAAAACACCAAGCTCCGAATAGATTGCGTAGCCTTTTTCAGCTAACGCTTCCGTGATGTTGCTAGCTGTGACATCAAGTGTTGGATCTTGCAGAATACGAACATCTTTCACATCTACGTGAGCATGTTCGGACAATTGTTGCATTGCATCACGATCAGTTTGATCCATGATGCGAGGAATCCACTGCCATACAGGCACGCCATTTTTGAGCGGCTGTATGAAAAACCAACCAAGCTTTGAAAGCTCGACGAAGGTCGGCGTTTTTACCTGAGAAAAAACGGCGAATATTGCTGCGGAGTTTTGCGGCACAAGTTCCCGGAGTCCTTCACCTATCGTTTGCAATTGCTCATTTGGTCTGGCCGGCCGCGAAGTCGACGTGCCGTTAACCGGATCAACTTCGATCACGGTGGTGTGTTTCCAGTCGTCACTACGAGCACTCGGTTCTGGGCGCGAATTGTAAAACGACAGGCCGAGACACACCACGACCGAGGCAAGTGCTGCGAATCCAATGGCCAGCGGATACGCTGAAGGCGCAGCGCAACGTGAACTGAAAGTTAAGCGCGAGTTGCCAGCCGTTGCAACGTGGGCTGGGGGCACTTGGGTGCCTGGACCTTGTTGCCGAGCTTCTGCGCGAGTTTTAGCGACGACAAGGAAGCCAACGACTAAAAAGAAGCCGAAGAACAAAAGGAACGGTGGCAGCGGCACGGACATTTTGCCTTTGTATCACGATGCAGCGGTCTGGGTTGCCAGGTCTCCATGTTGCCTAGGTCTATTGGCAAATCAGAATCAGTTTGCCTCATCTAATTATTCGCTAGCTCTGCACACTGGGCAGCCGTGCCGGCCTCTGGTTTGTGATCAGAATTCGAATTCAACCCCAGTACCGAAGCTGGTGCCGCCAAACGTTCCGGACAGTGTCCGAAGTTCAACAAAAAAACCGCTGTGTTCAATGCCAAATTCTCGCATTGACCTGGCCGAATCGGGATCGATGTCTTCCGCGCGCAACGATACTCCAATGGCGGCGCTGCCATGCCATCGGCTACCATGACGGAGCCGTCTGCCTCGTCCGAAAAGCTCGTTGTCGTAGTCAATCGAAGTCCAACGGGAATAACCTGCCCCGATATTGATGAACGGCACAAGCGGAAACAGATAATGGTCTGCCAATTGTGTAGCCCGCCATCCGATCATGACCGTGACCGGGATTAGACGAAATAGGTCGCGTTGTTTGCGCGCATTTTCCTTCATGTACAGTACGTCTAGACTGCCGCTAATCGTTGCCGTGCCGAATCGAGCGCTGTAGGCGATTCGCTTCTCGGCGGTCATCCCGAAAATCAACCCGCCTCGCGCGCCGAATGACGTTGCGAATGGCGCTCGATCTGCGGCGGCAAGTCTTGGTTGAAAGTAGGCCGCTCGAAGTGCCAAACGCCATTGCGGTAGCACCGTCTGCTCATCTTGTTTCAAGTCACGTACATCGGCGAACGATTTTCTTGCGAATACGACGCACAGAAGCGAAATCAATAGTCCAATAGTTTTCATCGCTGCGTGTAAAGCAAGTTCAAGGCCACGGATTCTACGGCCGCCAACCATCGACGCTGCGAGTAGATTCGGCTACTTGGGCAAAACGGAGTTGTTGAAGCCAGCGGTTGGCTTGCCAAAACGTCACGCGACGTACGCTTCGATCGACAACGTGGCATCACGGCTTCGAAGTGTTTTCGGTGTTTTTTTACTATTGTCCGGTATTCGGACAATTGACAAAAATGTTCCAGAGTTTGTCGTGGTTGCGAACGTGCCATTGGTACATTCGCTGTTTGGCACGTACGGAGATGCTGCTGGTCAGCTATGCCACTGCCATGCACCACGCGAGCGCTCCTCAAACAATGTGCGATGACAGCATTGTCAAATTTGTCACAGCTTCTCAGTGCAGTCGCTAGATTTTTCGTCTGCTCCTGTCCTCTCCTGTCCCCTTTTGGATTCTTGGCAACCGCGATTCGATCCTGCAATTTCGGAGCAGGCGTCGCACGAGCCTATTTGCGTGGCAACCGATAGCGTGGGTGTGTATCCGTTGCGCGGGCCACCTGCCGCGAACTACTTGCTTGATGCCATGGCGCCTGGCTTTGTGCCCGCGACGTTTCGAGTTTCGGCGTGTTATGTCCGGTTTTCGGACGTACTGATGCTTCTGCTGCGAGCGGGCGAAGTTCGTGCAAATATTGATTTAACCTTGAAACCAGGAGGCATCGAAGTGATCGGCACGGTTGTCGATGTTGGAGGTGGACCTGTCGTGCATGCGCTGGTTCGTGGTCAGAGCCTTCAGATTCGCGATGCGGGCCAACCGACAGCATTTACCGATGCGCAAGGTCGTCGTTACCTCGAGCCGCAAGGGTCGCGCTTTTAGTAGGATGTTCTCCCGCGAGCCGCCCGGCACGCCCAAAGCCTTGCAATCTGCATTGGTTCGTGTGACGCAGTAGCCATGGCGCTGCCGTTGAATTTTCGGTTGCAAAATTTGCCTGGGCGATGGGTGGCACGCGCCCAAGAACAGCAAATCGGCGCGGCGCTGGCACTGAATTCCGTGGTGGTTGTCGTTGGTGCGCCTGGCGCTGGACGCAAAACCGCAGCCCGCGCCGCACTGCATACTCGCTATCGAAAGTGCCTGGAGCTGGGCGTTGAGCTAATGGAGACCAACGATATGGCAACGCAGCTCACCGCTGCAATGGCTATGACTGGGCCTGCGCCGACACTCGAACACCTGGTGGATACGGCAGATGCACGCGGTACCTTCGTATTGGTAGCTCAGCGCCGATATTCGTCCAACGATTGTGCGTTGCTCGAAGCATTCCAACGTTACGCGCGGGTTGCTCGCATCGTTGTGGTTAGTGAGACTGTGCTGCCAACATCGGTTGGTCCGGTGGTGCACGTTGGCGATTGTACGGCGCACGAGCGAGCGACGCTGATTGCTATGCACGGTGTCCCTGCAACCATCCCGGAGCCCGTCGTTGCAGCGCTTGGTGGGTATCACATTGGCTCGTTGGTGGCGGTACTTGAAGCTGCGCATCAAGGGTCGCTGCATCAACTGACATCAAGTCCACTGGTGCAGACGCTAGCGGTCGTTTCGATCCCGGTAGATTTGCAAACCCTGGCCCAATTGCTCGACGACGTTGCGCCAACCCACGTTAGCTGTGTTGCGCTTGGCATGTTGCAATCATCCGCCAGCGGGGTGCACCTGGCGCCCGCATTGCGTGATTGGGTACGTGCAGCATGGCGCGAAGGTCCACCCGTAGCGTTGGCAAATGCACTGTGTTTGTGTCTCGCTGACAACGATGAGCTAGCCTACCGCTACGAAGCCGTAGCCATCGCACTTGATATCGGCGAATATCAACGCGCTTTCGATTGGCTGGGCCAGTTGCCGCTTCCACACTTGAACAGTGCACTCGCTGGCAAGTTGGCGCGTGCGCAGTCACCGATATTTGATAAATGGCGTTTGCGCTGTGCAGCGGAGGCCGGTGCGTTTGATGTTGTGCGCTCCACGCCACGGCCAGGCGATATCGACGAGTTGTTGGTGTGGGCCGAAGGGCAGGCGCGGGCTGGCAATATCGGCACTGCCATCACCGCCGCCAATGAAGTTGCGGCAGTGCTGGTCAATTCACAAGGTGATGAGGCACGCATGCTGGTTGCACGGCTGCGCAGCACGCACGGCTCCCCTACCGCAGCGCTGTCGGTGCTCGATGAGATTACAGAAGGCGCGTTGCGCGTGCGGGCCGACGCCCTTGCGGCTCGCTGCTGGCTGCAACTTGGGACACCGAGCGCCGCGGTAGCAATCGCCAAACGCGTCGCGCAACTGTTGCCTGCCATGATCGACAATCCGCGACTACAAGCTGAAACGTGGATTCAACTTGGTGCGCTGTATCATGATCTTGGTGAGTTACCACTGGCGACGCACATGCTGGATCAAGCCAGATCCGTGTATG
>JAYWHS010001169.1:0-6724 GCA_043777635.1 Kofleriaceae bacterium
AGGGTGCCATCGTCGGGGTCCGTGATGCGCACATAGTTGCTACCGAGTTTCACACCGGTCAGTGCAATGAGATGTGGGCCCTTGACGGCGGCCGCAACGCTGGTGCCGGCATCAACACCAAAGGTAAAACTCAACGGCAGCGAGATGAGCGCTTTGGAATAAAGATCGACGGTTTGAGTGCCGCCAATTGCGGTGATTTCTGGGCCGTCGTCGAGCAACCGGTTGGCGTAGCCATAGCTGCGAAAGTACAACCCTTCGGGAGTTTTGCTGGAGCACACTTCATCATCAGGGCATTCGCCACCATTGTTGGCTCGATCGCCGCCGTTGCAGCCGGTAGCGCCCACAAATGCCGCAATCGCAATCGGTGAAATTTTGTAAATATTTGAAATTATTGATGTAATATTCTTGACGGTAAAAGACATGTTGATCATTGGAGCAATGGTCGTGCCAATAGACCTGTCACCAAATTTCAAGGGGTTAGCTCTTTTTAGCGTAAGCAAAGGTTCACAACGAAGCCTCAGCGACTGCCAGAAATGTCCTGGTTCGCGCACACTGTGCGCATGTTGCTTAGCGATGGGGTTGCTCGACTGCTGCTGGTGTTGCACACCGTGTTGGCGGTGGCCGCTGTAGCAGCCGCAACCCATTTGGTGCTGTGGCTGCGTCGCAATCTGAAACGGCGTGGCAATTTTGCGAGCACGCAGCGTTTTGCAACGTACGCGTTGGCGTTGCATCTTGCTGCGTTTGTGCTCGGCAACGTTATGTACCCAACCTACAAAATGCGGGTGCGTCTTGCGTACTTGGAAAATCCGGTCGCCATCGCAAGTGATTACAGCCGCCGTGCCGTGGATCGGGCGCGCATTGAAGGCACTGCGGTTCCCAACCCCGAACCAACGGCGGCCGATTCTAAAGCCTTGGCTGCAGTGCGCATGGCGCGTTGGTTTGATGTCAAAGAACATCTCTTGGCGTTTGGCTTAGGTGCATTAGCTGCGGTTTGGATTATCACGCGCCGTTGGCGGCCGGGTCACCGCGTAGTTGCAATCGCTACCTCTGGCGCTGCCGATCGCGTTGACGCTGACAGTGTTGCAATGGTGGTGCTCGGCCTCGCGGTATTTGCAGCCGCAACGCTTTGGATCGGCGCGATCATCGGTGTGCTGACGGCCGCATGGCGCGCGATCTGACACAGCTTGAATCTAGCGAATTTACGCTTGTTTGGTAGGTACGTCGTTATCGGCGCCACTCTTGAGCCCAAGCACTTTTGATTTCACATACTCGACCACATCAATGCTAGGGCCAATGGCCGCACCCAATTGTGGTCTACCGAGCATCGCCATGATGCCGAGCAACGCCATGCCGTCGCCAACGCCAAGTGCTAAGCCGGTGTTCACTGCGCCGCCTAGGCCAAAGGTAAAACCGCCACGGCCATGACAGTGCAACACGCCGCCGCGAAAGCCAGCCGAGAAACTGGCTTCGCTGCCAACGCCAGCCGAACCTTCGGCCCGCGCCGATGCGCCAAGCACTAATCCGTCACCGGTGCCGTTACCGGTCATCAGCATGTTGATTACTTTTTCAACCCAGCGCAACGCGGTTTTGTCCGACACGGCATTGAGAATTGACGCGGGGATAAAACCTGCGAGCATCGGCCGCCAGGCACCGCCACGCAAAATTAATTTGGCGTAGTGATCAGGCGTGTGGCGCCGCCACAACAGCGTGCCAGCCGCGGTAATCCCAGCTTTGACGCCTGCGAACCCGTTCATGCTGACATCGACGGCAGAGCCGTTCCAGCCGACATCGAGGCTGGCTTTGCCGCGTGCTTCGGCATATGCGCCGGCATCGACGCCGACCGACACCGACGCAGCCATATCTTCGCCAAGCACATTAAAGGCAAGCTCGGGCGAAGCAATTTGAGCGCGGCCGCCGACGAAGGTAACGGTTGCGCCGGCATTGCCAGCAACTTGTAACCGTTCAGCGCTGGCGCTCGCCGACGAACCGCTGATTTGTTCAACGTGCATCGCCCGGCCGTTGACTTGGGCGGTGGCGCCCTCGCCGAGATCGTATTGATCGGTTTGGCTGGCCCACCATTGCGCTTTGTACGACGAGGTTATGTCTGCGCTTAGGTCGATTTTTTGCGCGAGCTCACCCGCTTTGCCGTGTTTTCCGTTGGCGATAGGCTGGGCGATTGCGTCGGCTTTGTCTTTTTTCACGACCGCATGATGGGCCTTGGCGTCATCGCTGGTGCGCCACGCACCGGCTTGGCCTTTTTGTGCGTCGTAACTGACCTCAGCCTCGGACAATTTGCCATCACCGAGTCCGGGCATGCCGCTTTGTTGTTTGTGCTTGAACAACGAAATCCGCCGGTTGCCGATTGTCAATTCTTCAGCGGTAGGCCGATAGGCCAGCACTTTTTGGACAAACGCATTGCCGTGCACCGCTTGCAAGTGGCCCATTGCAGCGTCGCGATTTACACTCGACAGCCGCAGAAAAATTGCGACCGCAGCAACTTCTGGCTTGGCCAATGCTTGAATGGCGTAGCCAGGCAAAGGCTTGGTGCTGGTTGCTTCGCTACTCGCTGGTCCAGCGATGACATCTGGCGTAGGCGCGCTGATTTGTGTAATACTCTGAGCGCCGTCGTCTGCCATGATCGACTATGCTACCAGCACGACTGGCTCATTTGCCAGCGATAATTGCCGGGCGCAACACCGGCTCGCAGCCCACCTCAAGTTGTGATAAAGCAACGCTATGAACAAACTTGGTGGACTTGTAGTGGTGATGATGTTGGCGGTTGGTTGCGGCGGCGCGCCTAAAAAATCGGTCGACAAGGCCGATGACGTTGCCGCAGAAACCTGTTGCTGCAAATGGACGCCGGTTGTTAGCGACGATGCCAAAGCCCTGTTCGCCAACGACAACCGCATGGAGTGCTCGGGCAAACAAGGCGAATGCGTTGCCGAAATGCAGTGCAACAGTGAACCAACGCCTGAAGCAACGCCTGCTCCATAGGCTGAATCGTCATGCAGGTGTAATACGTGCGGTCGATTGATTGAGCGCGTGTCGCAACTCCGATGATATTGACCGACCGGATTCCAACGAATGTGGTGCTGGCGCGCGGTCACGTGGAGAGAGGCATCACGCGATGTCGAGCGTGATGCCCACGTACCAGTCGATCCACGATAATCTCGACCAACAGTTCTGGCTTATGTGCTAACTCCCAGATATCGAGGCCGATGACCTCGTCCAGGGTGCAGTTTCGAAACTCACCTTGGTACATCATGGCGGCTTGCACCGGCTGGTCACGTTTGAAGGCTGAATAATCGCCGTTAGATATAAATGCAACCTCCATTCCCGTGGCCATGGCAGGTGCCCATGCCTCATCGTCGTTTGGAAATGGTTCATGTCCAATGATCGGCCAGGTACCACGCTTGATCGCGAGGTCAGTGCCGACTGTAAAAAAAGCGAACGCATGAACCTGTATCGCTTCTATAGCGACGATGCGCGGGCTAACGAAATCGTAAACCCCGTAAGCCCCATCGCGGTAAACTTTGGCAAATGCGAACTGCTTGGCGCCAAGCGGAATCGCGATGATTGCACCTAGCGGCACTTTGATTGGTCGCTGCTTCACTGGTGGTTTGCCGACGGCGACGGTCTTGAGCTTGCGCATTGGAAGGCTGAGCCGTTTGCTTAGGTCGTTGAGTAGTGCCGTCCAACGGGTCAGCCAAGCCTTGCGTTCACCGACTAACTGCCGCAATTCGGATTGTTCGGCATCCGCCACTCGCCCAATACTTTTAATGGCCATTCGCGTGAGTGTTTTCCACTCTGCAGCTGCCACCTTACTGAAGCACGGTACCAACAAACCAAGTTGTGTTTTAGTGAGTTCTGCGCTCGGCTGCCGCGGGTGGCCACCGAGCTGTGCGATGACCTCAGCAGCCGCAATGACTTCGGCACCTCGATCGACATCAATATAGCCCTTGTTCAGACGCAACGCTGCCCGCACGCGTCCCACCGTCGGCGCTTCAAGAAATTCGCCGAGCCAATCAGCGGCGTCGTCGTTTTGCGTTGGACGGCTTCCCCAAATGCTCATAGCTAGACAGTACCGTGTCACGTACCGAAAATTTAAAAAAGCTTTTCAGCCCCGATCAATTTGGATAGGTGGCGCCGGTACGTCCTTCCAGGTTTTTCCGTCGAACAAAAGGATGTCAGTTTCGCCGATCGACACGAGAGTCTTGCCGTTGGAGTCAAGGAAACCCGTGGAGATGGTTTTGCTTGGCCGCGGACGAATACCTGTGAACTTGCCATTGTGCAGGCGCAGGAGCAAACTGTCGTCGCTGGCGAAGAATATTTGGTCTCCAAGTACGGCTAAGCTGAGGAGGTCGTCGTCCGACTCCGTTTGATTAAGGATTTCCCAGCCTGCGCCACGCCCGGACAATACAACACCCTGTGCGCCGCAAATAAGTACCCGGCCGTCGGGTGCGCATCGGACACACTCAAGCCTCAGATTCGTCGGGCTCGGCAACTGTTCCCATTTGACCCCGTCGAAGTGCCATATCTGGCCTCCATATCCCACGCCATAGACGTCGTTGTCGTCAAACCCGTCCACGCTCAGGAAGCCGACAACTTCCTTGCTCGAGTCGGAAACAAAGACACCAGTATCAACTTGCTGCCATGCGCCCCCTGTCATAGGCAATCGGAAGACTTGCCGCCGCATCCCTACAGCATAAAAATGCTGACCAACAGCGCGCACCTCATGCATTGTACGCAGCCGATTTGGCCCGTTTTTGCCTTTGCCAACCCGGGCATTCTTGAACCCTACTTCGTTCGCAATCGTAGATTCCCCGGCCATGCCCAACATGACTAGAGTGCGAGCGTGGTTCTCGTTCCCGGCAGCGATGGCAATGACATCATAATTCTCTTTCCAGATGGTCCATTTCTTTCCTTCCAGACGGCCAAATAGCTATGTGGCTTGCCGCTTTCTTCGAGCTCGGCCGAAGTTGCGACGACCGCCACAGAGCCCTTTGCGTTGATCAGGCCTGTGATGAATCCAATGCCTGCTTCCATTTCACTCTCCTGCGAATCGGGGCCGACGCCTTGTGTTGGCAGCTGGTGAAGTAGACCTATGTTCATCGACGTGGAATTGCCGTTAATAAGCGGTAACGTATTTCACGCGAAGCGCATTCACGGCATGCAACCTGTTCGGCGTGCTAGCGATAGCCCTGCGCTTGCAGATGAAAAAGCCTGGCGTAGCGCCCGTCGGCTGCGAGTAGCTCTTCATGGCTGCCGCGTTCGCGGATGGTGCCGTGATCAAGCACAATGATCTGATCGGCCATTCGCACGGTCGAAAACCGGTGCGAGATAACGATGGCGATTTTGTCTTCGGTGACTTCGCGGAAACGCTCGAAAATCGCGACTTCAGCCTCGGCATCCATTGAAGCAGTGGGTTCATCCAACACTAAAATGTCGGCTTCTTTGCGCATGAACGAACGTGCAAGCGCGACTTTTTGCCATTGGCCCAACGACAGCTCGCGGCCATTTTTGAACCAGCGGCCAAGCTGGGTATCGTATTTGGCTGGCAGCGTGTCGATGATGGGCCTGGCCAGTCCACGCTCGGCGGCATCGTCCCAACGCGTGCGATCGTCATAGGCGCGATCGTCACCAGCGCCAATGTTTTCACCGACCGTGAGCTGGTAACGCACGAAGTCTTGGAAAATTACGCCGATGCGGTGTAGCAGCGTTAACGCGTCCCATTCGCGCAAGTCACGACCGTCGAGCAAGATGCGCCCACCGGTTGGCGCATACAAGCGCGTGAGCAATTTGATCAAGGTAGTTTTGCCTGAACCGTTTTCGCCAACGATGGCGAGCTTTGAGCCCGGCGGAATATGCAGGGTCACGCCGTCGAGGGCGCGCTCCGAGGCATCGGGATACATGAACGAGACATCTTCAAAGCGAATGCCGTCGCCAGGTTTAGGCCCTGTCGTCGCAGTGCCTGACGGCGACATCGTTGGGGTGTCGAGAAATTCGTAGAGATTTGACAAGTACAGATTGTCTTCGTACATGCCGCTGATGTCGCCAAGCGCGCTGGTCAATGACATCTGCGCCTGTTTAAAGATCACCACGTACATGGTCATGTCTCCGAGGGTAATTTGCCCATCAACGGTGGCCAGAGCGATCCACAAGTACATGCCGTAAAATGCAATTTGGCCAAGTGCGCCAAGCACAATGGCCCAAATGCCACGGCGGATCGTCAGCGCGCGATCACTGGCGTAAAGTTTTTCAAAGATAGCTTTGTAACGCGTTAAAAATCGTGGACCTAAACCGAACAGCTTTACTTCTTTGGCGTGATCTTCGCGGGCCAGCACAGTTTCCAAATAGATCTGCTCGCGCGTTTCAGGTGTGCGCCAACGCGACAACCGAAATGCATCGCCGGAAAATTTCAGTTCGGCAACAAAGGCGGGCAACGCTGCACCAATGAGCATCAACAACGCCAACGGTGAAAATGCTGCAAGCAATGCGCCGACGGTGGCCAAGGTGATCATCGCTTGGCCAAGCTCAAATGTTTGGGTTACCAGCGACAACGGCCGCGACGAGGCTTCGCGTCGAGCCCGGGTCATTTTGTCGTACAGTTCCGAGTCTTCGTATTGAGTAAGTTCGAGCGTCAGGGCTTTTTCGAGAATTTCAACATTGATGCGTTGGCCGAGTTGTTGTTTGAGCAACGCCCGAAACACGCCTTGGGTGCGCG
>JAYWHS010001170.1:0-6724 GCA_043777635.1 Kofleriaceae bacterium
TTACCATGGCCATTGAACGCACCTTTTCTATCATCAAGCCTGACGCTGTCGCCAAGAACAACATCGGTGGCGTGACCGCTAAACTTGAAGCCGCTGGCCTCCGCATTCTTGCCTCCAAGATGGTGCGCTTGACCACCGCCCAAGCCCAAGCCTTTTACGGCGTTCACAAAGAGCGCCCATTTTACGGCGACCTCGTCAAGTTCATGACTGAAGGTCCCGTGGTTGTGCAAGTGCTCGAAGGCGAAAACGCCGTTGCCAAAAACCGCGAAGTGATGGGAGCCACCAACCCTGCGAACGCAGCCGAAGGCACGATTCGCAAAGAATTCGCAGCCAACATTGAACGTAACGCCGTACATGGCAGCGATGCGCCAGAAGCCGCAAAAGAAGAAATCGCATTTTTCTTTTCGACCGCAGAACTTGCTTCGCTGGCTCGCTAAGCTCCACCGCAGCACGTCTCGAAACTATGCTCAGCGAGTAATTGCTGGGCATTTTCCGTTTCGGGCGTCACGCCAGCAAGATAAATCTCACGCTACCGTTGCGATCGGCACCGTTGGCAAATTACGCATGCGATGCAACTGCCACATCGTGAGCATGCATCCCGAAAACAAGATCGCAGCACCCGCTAAAGCGACCAAGGCACCAATTGGCTGGCCTGGTTCAACAATATGAAAAAATCCAATGAGCCCGCCGGCAACGCCGGATCCAACCGCGCCAAAGCGAGCAACTTGAAAAGGGCTGTGACCTTGCCAGGTCGCTGCCCGGCGCAATAATTCAGCGACCAGTACCAGCACAGGGCCGATCAAACGCGCCCGCCCGTGGCCTTCGGCGAAAACAGTAATGCCTGCCAAGTACACCAAGCCCAAGCCGAGGGCTGCAATCGTGCGTGCGATTCCAACGGCAAATTTGATATGCCGCGACTGCAACAACGCCAACACACCCGCAAATGCAGCAAGTTGCATTGGCACCATCGCGATCATGATCAGGAATACACCGCCGTGACGATCACCATATGAATCGCCGTGGGGACTGCCGTGCACCGAAGGCAACGTCAAGAACACCGATGCCGCAAGAATCATGGCACCGCAACCAGCAACCCATTCTGGCCGTTGCCACACGGCTCGTAACAATCGCATGAAGCAATACTAGCAGACAACATTGGCCTTGCTCAGCCGATTTTGCCCCCGGAAGTTGGGTAAGCGCCGGCTAAGGGCGCGACCGGTACGACAGCCGAAAGGTTGGCCGAGAGGCTGGCTGAAATCGACAAGGGTCGCCAACGTTCATAATGCCGTGATACTGCGCCGCATGACTTTCACCGATGAATTGAGCGAACTGGTCGCAGAAACCGTTAGCCGCTTACCCGGCATCAGCAAAAAACGCATGTTCGGGTGTGATGCATTTTTTCGATCCGGGCAGATCTTTGCCTTGATCTGGAAAACCGGCCGCATAGGCGTCCGGTTATCGGACGTTTTGATTCATGACGCCTTAATGGCCAGCCCAGGTGCTGAGCCTTGGCAGGTCTACGACAAACCCAGCGCCAAGCCGATGAAACATTGGGTATTGGTGCCCGAAGCCTTCCACGACGACACCCTTGAACTCGCCAGTTGGCTTGGCCAGGCCTACACGTTGGCTGCGCCGACGCAAAGCATGATGATGACGCACAAGTCGACCGCCAAAAAGTCGGCCGCGAAGCAACCGGCCGCCAAAAAGTCGACCGCGAAGCAACCGGCCGCCAAAAAGTCGGCCGCGAAGCAACCGGCCGCGAAGCAACCGGCCGCGAAGCAACCGGCCGCGAAAAAATTAACTGCGAAAAAACCAGAGCCCAAAAAGTAATCTGAAGGTCGGATCCTTGCCGGTTTAAAAAGCAACCGCTCGATCAATAACACTGGGCGCGAACACTCGGGCCAAAGCGTGCAAATTTTTGGTTAGCACTCACGACAACCGCCGCCGCCGATTTTTCAGCGCTTGGCACATGGGTCGCTGCAAATCCTCGAAAAATCGGATTCGGAACCGCACCTTCGATGCCCACTACCATGGCTTCAGACGGCCCGACTCCATCCGCGAGCAACCAAAGGTAATCAGCGAAATCTACCGCGACCACGCCGAGCTCCCCTTGCGATCCAAAAAATACGATCGGTTGATCCAGCAACCCAGCGTCGAGATTCACCAACCAAAACGCTACCGCTCCGCCGGTTCGGTCGTGGCCAAACACACGATACTCGGAACCGGTCAGCGTCGAATTGCCAGTCCAGGCTTTGATCCAAGTTTTGGTTTTTGCAGCGGTCTGTAGTGCCGGCAACGGCAACAGATCAATGCCTTGCCCTTCGACATACGAAAACGGCAGTTGATGCAAGGCATGCAACAGCGGCGGTAAGACGCACGAAAAACTCATGGGCGAGACATACCGTAACTATCGATGCGTGGTTACTTGGCGCGCTTGGATTTCACAGCGGTTTTGGCGGCTGCTTTCGGAGCCACTTTTTTCGCTGGTTTAGCAGCAACCGATGCCACAGCTTTGGCCTTGACGGCCGGGGCCACAGTGCCGGCTGAAACCGACGCAGCGCTTGGATTTTTGACCACTGCAACCACCGCTTCGACGTGACCTTTGATGCTGACCTTGGGGAAGTGTTTAACCACCACACCATTGCCATCAATGACCACGGTCGAGCGAATGATACCCATCATTTTTTTGCCGTACATCGATTTTTCGCCCCACGCATCGTAGGCTTCAAGCATGTTGCCGTCGGGGTCAGACAATAACGGAAAGCTCAATTGATACTTATCGCGAAATTTACAATGCGAAGCGATCGAATCTTTGCTTACGCCAACCACCACCGCGCCCAATTTTTTGAGCGCTGGCACAGCGTCGCGAAACTCCTGGGCTTCAATCGTGCAACCCGGCGTATTGTCGCGTGGATAAAAATACACCACTAAGGTTTTGCCTGCGAAATCGGCTAAACCAACGGTGGTGCCATCCGATGAAGCCAAGGTAAAACTTGGCGCTTTTTTGCCTTCTTTGATCATGAGCCCTTGCCTAGCACAGCTGTGATTATGCGCTGCGGCCGCGCGGCGCATTTTTCCCTGCTGCCAACAACCTGTGATACCAATGAGGCTAATGAAAACTGTTGCGATTGCCGTAGCGCTAGCGCTGAGTGGGTGTCATCGCAGCCCACCCAATGTCTGGCCCAAAAGCGCCGGCAATGTTGCGGTACCCGATTGGAAAGACGACGGTGGCCAAAGCCTGGAGCCGCAGGGTTCGATCGCCACCGCCATCGAAGCATCCGATGATGTCCGGGTTGCAGCAACCGAAAGTGATGCCGACAAAGACAAGGCCAAGGCCAAGGCCGATAAACCGACAACCGCGACGCCCAACTCGGCAACGACTCCAGCCGTCAAAGGCGAAGTGATTTTCAGCGACGAAATCATCATTGACCTGCCTAACCCGTAGCGCAGTGGCCGCATGGTCACCCAGGCCCGAAAAGCCCTGAAACCGTAGTACGATACACGCGATTGAATCGGCACCGGCGGTACACGTCAAACCACTTGAAGGACACGTTTATGAAGACAACCCACAAAAATGTTGCTCGCTTGGTTGCCTTGGTTGGGCTCACCGTTGGGCTGGTTGCCGCAACGCCGCCGGCGTTTGCCGATGAAACCGTAGAAGGCGTGTACGAAGTGCGGTTTGAAGAAGTCGCCAACAACTGCACGAACGTCGGTATGGCGCTTGGCCGTGGCCAACTCACCGTGGAAAAAAAGAAAAACAATCTCAGCGTCGATATCGAGCGCATTCCGGTGATGAATGGCGTGCCAGGTAAAAACGGCAAGTTGCGGGCTTCATCCAAACTAGGTGCCACATCTATTTCAGGTCTCGACGGCAAATTCTCGGTGGCCGGTACGGTCACCAGTGGCACGTTGGCACTGGTGTTCGTGGCCGAGTACTATGTCAAAGACAAATCGTTGTGCACCCAAAGCTGGAACGTCTCCGGCGTTCGCAAGTAGGTCGCCGCAAAGCTACGGTTTGAGTACTTGAAACACCTGAGCCAGTGGCGCACCAGCGGCACGCACTTCAAATACCAAACGCGCGTGAGCAGGTACAGCACAGGGTTTGCTCGACGGTGAGTACACTACGATCCAATCTGCAGCCTCAGGAATGTTGACCATGGAGGCCCACAGATCGCTGCGAAACCATGCTAGATGCACCGGTTCAATGCAGTCGCGATAGATGCGCGCATTGGGGCCGGCGTGGGTGTTGACGTAGTGCACCGCCCGATCAACGCCTTCGCCCCACCACGCAGTTTCAAACCAATGGTGCGCAGCGACATGTTG
The DNA here is from genome assembly GCA_043777635.1 of Kofleriaceae bacterium. Lineage (GTDB taxonomy): Bacteria > Myxococcota_A > Polyangia > Haliangiales > Haliangiaceae > JABFXX01. Next base: position 4,324 of record JAYWHS010001170.1, read on the forward strand.
CGGACCGCCCACATGCTCACCGAAGTAATCAAGATAATACGGGTGAATGCGAATACACACCAGTGCGAGGTAGCCGGCCATGATGGTGGTCAATGCAACCGACGCCAACCGCCAGCGCAGTTGCAACCACTGACCGCCAGCATCGAGGCCGACCGCTGCAAAACCGAGCAGCGCCAAAATGCACGGCATCACGTAGCGCACACCGTCTTGCCGAACCGGCGAAGCCATCACGCCAAGCGGAATGAGTAGCCACGCTAGTAAAATCAACCCGGCCCGACAACGGATGGCATCTTCAGGTTCGGTAGCAGCGCTCGGCATCGCAATTTGACGTCGCCAACTACGCAGCCGCGTGCCGGCGCCGAACAACCCAACGAGCACCAGCCCAAGCGGCATCGTCGCCACCAGATACACTACAAAATAAATCGGTGATGGTGTGTTGGTGAATGTGCCCAAAAACGGTTCACTGGAATGTGGCTTTTTAAGTTTGATCCATGACTCGGCCAACTGTGAAAAAGGCCCGCTCCAAAGCCTAGGCCAGACCACGACCAAGGTTACAAACGCAACCGCCGGCAAGATCGTCGCGCCCCAAACCAATACCGATTTGCGCAGCGCTCGCGGCGCACCGAGTATCAAGATCGTGCCCATCAAAGGCCCTAGAAACACGTTGACAAAACGCGACGCGATCGCCAACCCCAAGACCACGCCGAGCACCAACATGCGTTGCCGCAGCAGCCGCGCGGCGGCGTTAGGTTGTGCAGGCAAATGATCGAACGCGGTTACACTGAGCAACAAACCAAGCGTCCACCACAGCAGCGTCGGGGCCTCGTGGCCCACCACTTTGCCATGGGCGAGTAACGTTGGCGTCAGTGCTGCAAACACGCCCGCGGTAACGCCAACCTGCCAACGAAACAACCGCGCTAACAAAGGTACTAACAGCACGCAACTCACCGCAACGAGCAACGCCGCCATGGCCCGCGCTGGCCCATAACCATCGGCGAACTGGGCACCGATGCCCATGAGATATTTCATCATCGGCGGATGTTCATAATTCGCCTGCCATGAAGCATGACGAAAATCTAAACTCACCAGATTGGTAATGTAGTTGCGGCCGGCCGCCCAATTGGCATCTTCGTCCCAGGTTTGGCCGGCTGCGCCTGAGTCGTATAACCGCACGGCCAAAGCCAAGGCGAAGATCGCGACCAGCGCAAGGCCTTGCCGGCGAGTCAACCGGCGCAATCGTCGACGCGCAGCGAACAGCGTCGATGCAACGATCACGAACAGCAGGCACAACGCAATGAGCCCGTCGAAATATGCGGTGCCAGCATTGGTAAAACGGGCGTTGGCTGGCGGCTGCGGCGATAACGAGGAAGCCGGCAGATATTCCATGTCGCCACGTCGCCCCGGTGGGCTCCACAACAATCGAGCGCCTGGTGCAGCAACTAATCTCAGGGCGGTGGCACCCGGCGGTAAAATCACTCGATCTTTGCCGAGATTGCTGCCGTTGATCACATGCGTACCGACGGTGAGCCGCGCTTGGCCGTGGGACTCAAAACCCAACATGTACGGCCCACCGCGTGGCAAAAATACCGAACCTTCGAGGGCAACAGTGCCGGCCGGATCGAGCGGCAAACTCGCGCTAGATCGCAACTGCGATGTTGGCGACGACACCACCATCGCGCGCAGACCCAACAACAACGCGATAATCAACAACGGCAGTAGCGGCCACCAGCGCAGCAGCGGGCTTTGCACCACCGTCGCTGCCGGTAGTGTCACCAGCGACGGCGCTAGCGGGTCAGACCCGGACATTCAAACTGCCGACTCTTTTTGGCCAAAAAGGTGTAGTACTCGCCGCGCTCGCGCATGCCCGGGATGTGCATAGTGAGTTGTTCATAACCGCGGGCTAGCCAGCTGCCGGCGCAGTACAGCGGCGGTGCTTTGGCCGACCCTGAAATGCCGTAGCAAGAAAATACAAACGTAGGATCGTACTGCAGTAACAGCGCATCCGATGCCCACTTGGTATGGCCAGCGCGTGGGTTGCTGCGCGGTTCTTCGTGGGCAACCCGTTCCGACACTAAACCAAAAACATCAATCGCACGCATACGGCCGAAATACGGTTGTGCGCCGGCACCGCCGACGATCGAAAAGTCATCAGGTGCAAAACACGGCTGCATGGCTTTGCCGATCGCAGCGCGATCTTGGGTATAGGTGATCAAAAACCGTGGCGTATCAATGCCGCGATCATTGGGGAAGTTGCCCCAGCGCAAACTACGCCCCGTGAGTACGAGCTGGTGATACCCAAAGCCCGCGGCGACCAGCACCACCAACGCGACCGCCGCCCAACGCTCACCATGCGGTCGTACCGGCAAGGGTGAAACAAACATAACCACGTCGTGCAGCCCGA
>JAYWHS010001171.1:0-2013 GCA_043777635.1 Kofleriaceae bacterium
GACGGCAATTGGAAACTAGAAGTTAAAAACAACCAAAACCAGCAAAAAGCGGTTTCCAATATCTATCTGACCGTGACCTACCGCAGTCTCGCAGCCCCGGCGATTGCCACCATCAGCAGTTTTCGCAGTGGCCCAAAAATGTTTACGCAACCGGTCAAGGTTCGCGCGATGTCGTGGCAACGCCAAGGCACTGGGGCGATCGCGGGGTTTGTGCGCGGCTGTGCTGCAGTTTGTGCTTTTGACGCCCCATGGATTACCGTCACTGACGGCCAACCAATCGCCAACGTCACCGGCAGCCAAATCGAATATCGCTTCGACTTTACATCTGATGGCATGCAAGTGCCGGCCATTGACAGTGTAACCGTGAACGCGGAGGGCCCAAAAATGGAGCGAACGAGCGCACGCTCGGAGCGGGGACTATGAGCATAGACAAGGCCAGGCCAGCCGTTCACACTGTCGCTATGAAATTGGTTGTGCTAAGCCCATTGGCGATCTTCGCGGCCTGTAGTTTTACTGCGAATTCAGGCCCGTCAGATAGCCGTGATGATGCCACCATCGACGCCGCACCGGTCGATGGCGCGAGCGATGCGCAAGCCGATGCCAACAGTGACGCCCGCAGTGACGCCGCGATTGATGCGAGGCCGGATGCAGCGGCGAATCTGCGCACCTGGATTCAAGACAGCGAAGCCGATTTTGCACCGGGCCTAACTTCAGATAGCGCGGTGACGCCATGGAATACCGTCGAGCCGCGTGCGTTCGCGCCCGGCTGGATTCTGCGTGGCAAAGCCGGTTCGGCGTTCAGTGATGAGAACGCGCTAGATTTTGCCAGCCTCGATAATCCGACCGACCGCAGCTTGGCCACCGGGATAACTTTTCAACAATCGTTCCAAGCACCGGCGTGGATTTCCAATGTGACCGACCCGTTCACGGTGTGGACCGAGGGCTACCTGTTTCTAGCAATGGGCCAACATCGGTTTCGGGCCTCGTGCGATGACCGTGCGGTATTCGCAATCAAGCTTGCCAACGATTTTGCCAACGTTGTTAGTTGTAACTATACCAACGGTGGGCAAACCGGCGACATTGATGTCCCGGTTGCCGGTTGGTATGCCATTCGGTTCGCATGGACCGATAACTTGTTGGGCGCTTCGTTTTTAATGGACCATCGCAAACCCAACAGCAATGCGTTTGTTGCAATCACCGGCGCTGAGATGCGCAGTGATGTCACGCTCGAAGCCAACCCCAATCAACTCGGCTTTGATCAGATCGGCATGATTGGGTTGACCGGGTCAAGATTGTGGCAACGCAGCATCGCCGACGAAAACTTCGGTGCGTCGCCGTCGCGCAACGTGGGCATCACCCAGAACACACGCTGGTCATCACGCTGGGTTGGCCAAGTTCGCTTGGAAGCCGCTGGGGCCTACAGCTTTGCGGTAAATTCCACCGACGGCCATCGGCTCATCGTCGATGGTGAACGCTTGGCCGACACCGCCATCGGCGTTCCGGGCACCACCACCACCGCACCTCGCGACCTCACCGCAGGCTGGCACGATGTAGCTGTCGACCTCCACGTCAATGCGCCTAGCGACAATGCGCCTGCCACGCTGAGTCTCAAACCAGTTGCCAACGCGCCTGAATTTGCCGGCGTGCCGTTGCCGAACAACCGCTTTCGCCCCGTGGTCACCGGTGTCGAACGTTTATTTTCCGCGCAAGACAACGCCCAAGTCAACGTGCCGAACAACAGCACGTTGGTGCGAACCATCAACACCGAAGGCGTGCCCAATGACGCCATCATCGCCGGTGTTGATCTCTCCTACCGTGCGGTGCCAGGCAACGGGCGCACCATCAACGTTACGCTCAGCGATCCAACCGGCTTGGTGGTTGCGGTCGGCAACGGCGGCAACAATCCTGTTTTAGTAGCATTAGCCGATTTCAACACGCGGGCTGCCGCAGGTGCTTGGAAATTGAGCATCGACAACACTGGCAACAATCGCCAAGCCCTAGTCACCAACTTTG
>JAYWHS010001172.1:0-6711 GCA_043777635.1 Kofleriaceae bacterium
GATGATTCCAGCGCGGCTGCTGCAAACCTCGCCGGTGCACATCGATGGTGGCCGCACCCCTGAAGGTGGCAACAGCGTTATCGATCTTGATTTGGCGAAGTATGATCGTTTGGCTGCGCGGTTTGCTAAACGTCTGGTCACCTCGCGTGAACAACTCAAGGCCGGTATCGCAACGCGCAACATCGCGTTCAATCAGTTGATCGACGAGCTTGAACAAGTTGCAACCCGGTCCAAAGATCCGATTTTGCTTGGTGGTGCGACAGGCACTGGCAAGAGTGCGCTAGCCGAGCGCGTGCATGCACTCAAGAAACGCCAGCATCAGGTCAAGGGTGATTTTGTCGCAGTGAACTGCGCCACGCTACGCGGCGACGGTGCGATGAGTGCGTTGTTCGGCCATGCGCGCGGTGCATTCACCGGCGCAACCGAAGCGCGGCCTGGGCTCTTGCGCAAAGCCAATGGCGGCTTGCTGTTTCTCGACGAGATTGGTGAACTTGGTCTCGATGAACAAGCGATGCTGCTCACCGCGCTGGAGGAAAAACGATTCTATCCACTTGGTGCGGATAAACATGTCAGCAGTGATTTTCAGCTGATCGTCGGCAGCAATCGAGATCTAACTCGCGAAGTTCGCACCGGCCGCTTTCGTGAGGACCTATTAGCGCGCATCGCTGTGTGGTCGTTTCATTTGCCATCGCTTGTGGCCCGCCGCGAAGACATTGAACCGAATCTAGATTTTGAACTAGCCCGGGTGGCTGCGGCAATCGGGGTTGGGGTGACGATGAGCCAGCCGGCGCGCAAATCGTTTGTCGCATTTGCGACTGGGCCCGAAGGCTTGTGGCCGGCCAACTTTCGCGACTTTGGTGCGGCCGTCCGGCGCATGGCAACGCTGGCCCACGGTGGCCGCATCGACGAAGGCGACGTTGCGCGGGAACTAACGCGAGTGCGGCATGCCTGGCGTCAGGCGTCGATATCGAGCTCGACGAGCGGTGGCGCAGGGCAAGCTGCGGCCGAGCTATCGTCGTCGGTAATGTCGACGAATCCGCAGGTCGACGCGATGTTGGCAACCCGGTTCACCCAGCTAGATCGTTTTGACTATGTGCAGCTAGCCGAGGTGTTACGCGTGTGCGCCGCTGCGCCAAGCCTGTCAGCCGCCGGCCGCACGCTGTTTGCGTTTACGTTGAGCCAACGCAAGACCAGTAATGATGCCGATCGGTTGCGCAAATACTTGGCGCGTTTCAACCTGCAATTTGAAGATATTGTCGCAGCCGCGCGATCGTAGCGGTGCGTATAGTTCTGGGATGCATGTTGCGGTACGGATTTGGCTCATTGTTTGCACATTTGAAAGCGCATGGAACGAATGATAGAACAAAGTGCGGGTGCAAGTTGGCTCGTTATCGTGGTGGTCCTGGGCTGCAACAAAGACGGCGATCGAAAACCGGCTTCGCTAACGTTACAAAATAACACCAGTGCACCGCCACGTGCGCCGCCGCCACCTGCACTAGCACCAGCACCCCCAGCACCACTTGTGCCAGGCACAATCGTCGAGCTTGACGGCGTAGGTGTTGTTGGTCCGAACCCAAGATTGGTTGAGTTTGATTTGAGTCCAGCCGGCGAAAATTTTAAGGATCTGGTGATCACCGCGCCAGAAGGTTCATCGTTGAGCTTTTATGTGCCCACCGACGGAGTCCCGCAAGATTGCCATGTTTCTTGGCGGCCGTCTGGCACCGTTGGCCCTAGCGGGTATGTGATAGTTGGGCTTGCTCCGGGTTGGCAGTCGCTCGTTGATCAGCGTGGGGATCGCGATCATCCCAACGACCAGAATATCGTTATCACAGCCGGCAAGTTGGTCCGCTGGCAGACTCAACATGAACTTTGGCGGGCGTGGCAGGTTGATCTTCTATTCAGGTCAGCTGGCAAAATGTACTCATGCAACAACAGTGGCGGTGCGTTCGACAAGGCGTCGGCGGATTTTCAAGAAGTTGTGTGTAGAAGCCTGACGGAAAAACGTCGATAGCGCTGGGATGTACGGCACCGGTTGGATACAAGTCTGGTTGCCAGGTGGGTCCAGTAAGCCCCGTCGAAAATCAGCCGCAGGCCGGTACACGGGGGCTACGGCCGATAGCAAGCTGTACTTGTCGGAGGCAACGTGGCACGTCGTTTGCTCATGTCCGTTGCATGAATCAAATCATGATTAACATTGCCCTCGGTTGTTCACTCGTCGCAGCAGTTGGCTGCAAAAAAGACGGCGACAAAAAGCCTGCCACAGCCCCGGCCGCGACTGCACCAGGCGGCGCTACACCTGCACCGACGCCAGTTGCACCTGCCGCACCCGCAGCCCCAGCCAAGATGGTGGAGATCGATCTGACTCCAGGTGGCGACGATTTTAAGGGTTTGATAATCAGCGCGCCTGAAGGTGCCAAGCTCAACTCTGATTTTCAAATTACGTGGGGTGAATCTGAATACATCTCGGTTGGCCTCGCGCCATATTGGGAAGACAGCATCGCAGGCCTGAGCAAAGACAAAGACAATCAAAATATTGTCATTACCAAAGGCGTGATGGCTCGATACGAACGCGTTGCGCCACTGGGTCGGTCGTGGTTGGTCGACGTGTTTGCAAAAATCGGCGACAAAAGCTACTCGTGCAACAACGGCATGGTCGGCACGTTCACCAGCAAAGCAATGGCCGACCTCGCTGAAACGATGTGCAAGTCCCTCAAGAAAAAATAGTTACGCAGCAGAACCAAGTTGAGCTGCGCCACCAGCCTTGGCGATGTGCCGGCGAAACGCGCTCATGACCCAGCCATGAAATACCGCTTGGCTGTAGCGATAGATGAACCACGGCAAGCGTGGGCCAAAATCATGAATCGCCGTGAGCAGGGTGCGGGTGCGGCCTACTTCGCGCAGCTCAAATCGACCTCGCTGTTGTGGTAGCGAAAGCATGCCGCCGGTGATGTAGAACAATTGCCGATCCTCGGTGCTGCGGTCGGGCACGTAGGTCAACACCAGCAGTGGTGTTTTCATTCCGATCAGCACAAACCGACATTCCCGCTCGGCGCTAACTTCGACACGCAGTAGTTTCCAAAACGCATGCGGCAACCACGCTGTGTATTCGTTGGCGGCCCACGCTGCATTTTTGTCGTTGGGCAATTTCATGCGTTGCACCGACCGTACCAACGATGCGCGATTTTTTTGAGTAGATGTAGTTGCGAGGGCGTTGCTCGCCGATGGCGCAACGTGGCTGCGAGCTGTTTGTTTTGAGAAGGAGCGCTGTTGCAGTGCTGTCGCGAGCGCCGCGTGCACCGGTGTCATCGTAATGTTGGCGAGTGTTGCTAAGCGGTGATCGCGAACCGTCATTTCGTGTCGTAGACTTTGCACCAACGGTCCGACGAGTTCGCGTGACGCGCCAGTTACCAGCGTGATCCATAGCCGCGAAAAGGATGGCGAAAAAAAAGGCACAGGTACCATCTTGCGTGTGACACCGAGTTGCTGCGCGACTAGCTCCAATAATTCACGATAGGTAACGATGTCTGGTGCGCCGATATCATAGGTTTGGCCAGCGCATGCCGCATTGCCTGCTGCGAACGCCAGCAATTTCACCACATCGTCGACGGCAACAGGCTGCGTCCGGGTTTTGGTCCAGCCAGGGCAGGCCATCGCGGGTAACCTTTCAACCAAGCGCACCAACATTTCAAACGACGAGCCACCGCCGCCCAAAATAAGCCCGGCGCGGATCGTGGTGACCGGTGTGCCGTACAAGCCAAGAGCGTGCTCCACTTCATGACGGCTTTGCAAATGCTTGGACAATTCGCCATGTGCAGGTAGCAGACCGCCAAGATAGACAATTTGTTTGACGCCAGCTTTGGCTGCGGCTCGACCAAAATTATCGGCGCAGATCAGATCAAGATCTTCAAACGTGGCCTGCGTTAGCCGTGCGCTTGGCATCATGCTGTGAACCAGATAGATTGCGACGTCGGCACCAGCGAGCGCTTGTTCCGCCTCTTTCAAGTTGAATAAGTCGGCGCGTTGCCAGGCATCGACGGCAACACCGGTCGGTGCGGCATTGCCACGGCCCACGCCGCGCACCACAAAGCGTTCACGCAAGGCCTGGGCCAGCGCGCCACCGATGAACCCACTCGCGCCGGTTAGCGCAACTAGTGGTTTGGACGCGAGGGTGGAGTCGGCAGGCGCGTCGGAACTGTCGGATTCGAGTGCAGTAGACACGCCGCAGTTTAGGGTATTTTTGGCGATAGACCAGGCTGAGAGCGAGCTACGCCGACACCCTGTAGTCCCCAACGTTTCGAATTGTTCGGTCGAACGTAGCGTCAGTTTGTTGGCTAGGAGCTTGAAATGATTCAATTTACAATGGGTATCACTTGTATAAACTAAATGAATGAAAGCGATTGCGGTAAAGCTTGACGATGCCGAACGTGGGCGATTGTTGGAACTTGCAAAGATCAAGCAGCGGTCAGCACACTTTTTGATGCGTGAAGCTATTCGGGAATACCTCGAGCGAGAAGAAGCCCAGCAAGGATTCATTGCGGCGGCCGAAGCATCGTATGAGCACTATAAAGAAACGGGCATGCACATAACGCTTGAGGAGTTTGCTGCGTGGGCAGATGAAGTATCGATTCAGCCAGCAGCAACGCCAATGCAATGCCACGAGTAATTGTAGCGGCGCGAGCGCAACAAGACATTGTTCGGCTACATCAGTTTTTGCGTAGGCGCGACTAAGGTTCAGCACGACGTGGCGTAATCGCAATCAAAGACGCGTTTCGAGCGCTCGAAAAAGTGCCTTTCATGGGCCGGCCGCTGCATGACAAACCTGCGTTGCGCGAACTTTTTATCGAATTTGGCAGCTGGATATCTTGCTATGTATCGGTACGAAAGCAGTTCCGACATGGTGCAGCGAGGCATGTGCCTTGCGCAAGCGGCGCGCTCCTTTGGGGTTGCCGAGCTGCACGCCTCGATGGACCAGCGGAATAGCCACAATCAATCCATGTGGGCGAGTTCGCGATCGAGATAGTCCTCCAGCGCGTCGTGCATCTTGGAAGTGTCGGCGGCGGCGTTGGCCTTTGCTTGATCTGCCCCGAGCGGATCTAGCCCTGCAGCGACGCGTTGCAGATCGCTCAGGAGGATCGTCGCTTGCGCTTTGTCGACGAGCGTTAGGGTCGAGATACGTCGCTTTCTCCCGCCGCCGTCTAGTTCGATGACAACGCCTCGGGCGATGTTTGCGACGGGAAGCAGTGCCACCGTGTAGACCACGCGCACATGCACCAAGCGCAGCGCGAGGCCTTGGGTCGCAAAGTGCATCGGTGTGCCATGCGCATCAGGCACTTCGATGGAGTTGCGGGTCAGCACGATCGCGCTTGGGCGACCAACCCGACCAGCCCGATATTCAGGCGTGACTATGTAGTAGAAGACTGGAAGGCCAATCATCGCTAGACCGATGAACATGATGAGGGTGTGGCCTCGGAACAAGAATGGTAACAACGGCAAAGCGAACCACGCGGCCACGAGCGCGAGTCCCACAAGCGCCAGCACGACAACTGCATACAGCGGCGGTGTCTGCACATGATAGCGAACAGCGACTGGCACCCAGCGATGCTAGTTCGACTTGTCGCCGGAGTCCAGCGCGCCACGCGCGTTGCGTTTGACCGTCTTGCTTTGAGCCGACACTGTGGTTTGAATCGGGCGCAGTGCTCACGTCACATTTTCGGTGAAGTTTGTGTACCAGCGAGCTCAAACGCAAATTCGCCGCTGCGTTCGGTCACGGTGTGATGAATTTGCCGATTAACTCCAGCACACGGGCATCAACATGACCGGTTGGGTTGTAACGCACAGGTCGTGCAGATTCGGCGGATGCGGTGGGTCGCGCAGCTGCGGTTGTTTTCGTAGGTGCGGTTGCGGTTGTGCCGGCAGGTCCAGCGGGGTCGGCTGCTGCAGCACGTTGAACAAAGCGATGATTGAGGCCAGCCAACGTGATCATCGTGGTGTTGGCTACGCCGGCTAGGCCACATTGCCAAATGGCTCGATCTTCGTCGATAACCTGCTTGTCTCGATCGCCGTGTACTACCAAGATCGGGCGCGCTAGGTTCCTCGCCGCTGTAATGCCATCGTGACTAGCCCACTTGTGCCAATACGTGAACGGCATCCCCAAGATGGTAGTTGCTGCACCGCTGCCACGATTGATGTGTCGAATGGCAACTTCGACCGCCGCGATGGTTTCGCTTGGCGCATGTTCGGCGCGCAGTTGTTCAAGCACGATGTCCCAGGGTGCTCTTGCTGGCGGCGCTAGCAAAACCAACCCGGCCACGTTGCCAGCGCGAGCGGCAATTTCGGGTGCCAGCTTGCCGCCCAAGCCATGGCCAATGATAAACACCCGGCTCGCATCGATTGTTGGTTGCAATGCGAGCAGCCGGGCTGCGACAACAGCGTCGTCGATAAAGTCGTCGACGTCGGCGGTTATCGTCGTGCGTTGCCGACCATCGGAACCGCTGCGTTGGTCATAGCGCAGCACCGCGACGCCTTGTGAAGCGAGGCCTTCGGCGAGATCCTGGAAAATGCTTTGGTCATCTTCAGCTTGGTTGTGATCGCTGGGACTAATCGCGAAGTCGCGCGCTGAAAGTCCGGTTTCCGGACTCTCGCCATAGACCAACACCACCGCAGGGTAAGGCCCAACGCCCGTGGGTATAGTCAGTGTTGCGTTGCGGACGA
>JAYWHS010001173.1:0-2008 GCA_043777635.1 Kofleriaceae bacterium
TTACAGCTCACCGGCGGCTCGCTTAGATTTGGCCCCAAAGCTGCTTTAGTTACCAATGCGACGCCAACTTCGGCGTTTGGTAGGAGGCAGCATGTCCAACCTGAGTGTTCGGTTTCTTGGTGTTCGTGGTTCGATTGCAACCTCGCTTGATGCGCAGCGGTTGGTGGGTGGCAATACCGCTTGTCTAGAAATCTGTACCGATGAAACTCGTATCATCGTGGATGCGGGTACCGGGCTGCGTGCGTTAGGTAACGAGCGTTTATCCGCCGGAATCAAGCACAGCACGATTTTACTGTCGCATTTGCACTGGGATCATGTCGCTGGCCTGCCTTTTTTTGCACCGATCTATATCCCTGGCCACCGCGTGCATATCGCGACTGGACCTAATGGCACCATGCCATTGGAGCAGGCTATGCAGCGCTTATTTGTTGCACCGTTTTTTCCTGTTGAATATGCCACCGTCGCGGACCAGTTAGTGTTGCGCGAACTTGCGCCGCGCGAAACTTTTATGATCGGCGATATCACCGTTACCATGGCAAAACTCAATCACCCTGATCCGGTCTACGGCTTTCGCTTCGAGCATGATGGCCAAACAATTGTGTATGCAACTGATACCGAACACTACAGCTGCGTTGATCCCACGCTGAAAAAACTTGCGGCTGGCGCGGATATCTTAATTTACGACGCGCAGTACACGCCGGCTGAATATCCAAGCAAAGTCGGGTGGGGCCACTCAACGTGGGCTGCCGGAGCTGATTTGGCGCGCGCAGCGGGGGTGCCGCAACTTGTGCTATTTCACCACGATCCTGATCGGTCAGACGTACAAGTTGCAGCGATCGAAGCCGAAGCGCGGAGCAATTTGCCCGGCACCATCGCCGCCCGAGAAGGCACTATTTTACTTGCCAACGAAGCTCAAGCCGGCTGCACCACCACGCCGCTGCTAAGCAATCTTGACCGCCTCAGCACGGCAGCTGCCCGCTGAACTATCGATTGCTCGATATGCACGCTATGCTCGCATCGAAGTCCGCTATGAGCCAACACGAGCAACGATTTGAGCTGCTCGCCGATCTCGGCGCGATGATCGCGGGCGAAGCGCTGCTGGATGGTCTGTTGGTGACGCTGGCGCAACGGATCGCGCATGCTCTCGGCGCGCAGCGCGCAACGCTGTGGTTAATCGATAGCGCAAGTGGCGAGATCCGATCGCGGGTGGCAACGTTGCCCGAATTATCCGAGTTGCGCGTACCGGTAGGCCATGGCGTGGTCGGCCATGTTGCGCGTGAAGGTGTGTTGGTAAATATTTCAGATGCATCGGCTGACCCACGGTGGGCGACGAATATTGCGCGAGCCACGGGATATCGACCGGGGTCGATGTTAACCGTGCCGATTACCCGGCGCGGACAGATCCGTGGCGTGCTGCAAGTGCTTGGCAAAATTGTCGCTGGTTCACCCGCCGTGTTCGATCTTCGCGATGAAGAATTTGCCACCATGCTGGCGGAGCAGGTCGGCCGTGCGCTTGATTACACGTCGCTGCGCGGCACCGATGAAACTGCGGGCCTGACGCTGCGCAGCCGGTTTAATCACGTCATCGGCGATTCGCCTGCCATCAGCGCGGTCTATGACACCATTGCAGCGGCGGCGCGTACCGATGCCACGGTGTTGTTGCGCGGCGAAACCGGTACCGGCAAAGGCTTGCTGGCCCATGCGATTGCAATCAACAGCGATCGGCGCGATGCACCGTTTGTACATATTGATTGCACCACGTTGCCGGCTGGCTTGGTTGAAAGCGAACTGTTTGGTCACGAACGTGGCGCGTATACGGGTGCCGATTCGCGCGTTATCGGTAAAGTTGAAGCGGCGCGTGGTGGCACGTTGTTTCTCGACGAAATCGGCGAATTGCCGTTGGCTCTGCAAGCAAAGTTATTGCGGTTTGTGCAGCAACGTCAGTTCGAGCGGGTTGGCGGCCGTGAAACGCTGACAGCGGATGTTCGCTTGATCGCGGCCACCAATC
>JAYWHS010001174.1:0-2002 GCA_043777635.1 Kofleriaceae bacterium
ATCCCCAACGCTGGTTTGGCAGTGCTTTTTGAAAGTGATGAAGACCCTACAAGTTTGGTTGAATATTCGATCGTGGTACCTATCGATGCTACGGCGCTGCTTACCAAAACGTGGGGGCCGCCATCACGCGACGGGCTATGGTTTGACGCGTCCGGAATCTGGCAGATCTCGGTGAGTAAAATGGTTTGCATTGACGTCAATGATGTTGAGATGCCGACAATTCGGTTCGAACAGCGTGCGCTAACCCGGGCACAATTGCTCGGCCGCGAAATGCCGCGATGGTTCGGCCAGCCGCTCACCGCGCAGCTTACCTCCGTTCCAATCGAACGCACGCCTGAGAAAACTGACACCGCGGAAGCCACCGGACAAATGGCCGGAAGCTTTGAAATCGACGCTGCCGATGGCGCCGTGATGGGCACGATCGTGACTGACGTGAGCAACAAGGTGGTGGCCGTAGAGTTGACCTTTGCTACCTCTGAGCGCAGTGCGCAGCGATCGATGATGCAGGATCTAAAGCGCCTGTGGGGCAAGCCTACCGTCGAAGTTACCGACGACGGCGACATTGGTGTGGTGTTTCACAAATCCGGATTCAAAATCTACGGCGCTGATACCGGCAAGGAATCGTGGGTGTTTACGATTTCACGCTGAAACGCCTACTCCGCTTTGATCACTGCGCGGGCTAAACCTTGCGGTCGGTTGCGTCGATGTTGCCGAAACCAAAAGACCAACAAGCTTAAGCCGCCAAGCCCAACGGCCAACACGCCAAGTGCGATCCAAAGCGGGCGAGGACGAGCGTCGTAGTCGAGCACCGCGAAATCCGGCGTTAGGTCTAGATGCAAGTGCTGTAATATTTCGCGATCGTCGGCCCGGCGATCGCTGGGCAATTCCACGATGCCTTCGATGGGGCGGGCCAGATCGTTTGCAGCGTTGCGACGATATTCTTTGGGGATTTCGCCGAGCCATAGCAGATTGTCTTGGCCGGAAACTAGCAACAACGCAGCCCTACGCAGCGGAGCGCCTGATGGCCGCAGCGGGATATAAATCTTGGTTGCCGTTGGTGCAGCGTTGCGTCGCGTCACAACTTCAACGTCAAGATGATCAAGATCCACGTCACAGTCGGTCAACCGTAGCCAATCGGCATCGGGGCGATGTTCAAAAAATTCCGCGCACGTGAGCTCAAACGGTGCTCGGTTGCGTAACGAAATATACGAATTTCGACCGCCCCACCACAGGCCAGCGATGGTGATCACGGCCACCGCCACCGTCGTGGAGATCGGATAATGTTGGTGCAAGCTGCGTTGCATGGATGTGGCTAGCGTTGGCGCGTGCCGCTTGGTGGTGGTGCTGGCGCAGCTTGCCCACCAGCAGCGTTTGCCACCATGAACAGCGCTACGGAGCGGCGGCTGGTTGCTGGGCCGTCATAAACATTGAGGCCATCGTTGAGCATTTTGCCGTCGGGGCCACGTCGCCAGACCGAGCCATCTTCGTCGATGCGAAACGCTTCTTCGCCATCAATGGTGACTTTGCCTTGCTCATCGATACTATAGACACTTTGGTCCATCGAGGGCCCAGCAAATACGACGGTGCCGTCATCAGCAATGCTTGCGACCACTTCGCCGGTAGCTTTGCTGATCTTGCCGTCGGCCGAAAGTTTCGCGTACGGTTTGCCTTCGACGGTGATGTTGCCGTCGGCGTCGAGTTTGACTTCTTTGAGTCCCGATCGGACAAGATCAATTTTACTCGCAGCGAGCACCAGCTTTGGCGCTACGGCGGCGAGCGGGGTTGGCACGGCCGGTAGCCGCGCAGGCGCTGTTGTCGCTGCACTCGGTACAGTTTTCGCAGCGGTCGTCGTCGTGGCGGGTGCCGCCGGTTTGTCTTTGCATGCGCTGGCTCCGTAGATACCTAGCACCAACAGGCTGTTCACGATGACGATTTTCATGGGTCGACACTAGCAGAGCGTCGACGCTGGCGCGCGGATTATTCCGAGTAACCCATTTGAAAG
>JAYWHS010001175.1:0-2001 GCA_043777635.1 Kofleriaceae bacterium
CGCGAGCGGATTCGGCAGATCGAAGCCAAGGCGTTGCGCAAGTTGCGCCACCCGTCGCGCAGCAAACGGCTCAAATCCTTCGTTGAGCAGTGAGCTTGAGCGGCTCCGGGACACCGGCCCTCGCTGATTCGCTTGCTGCTGGGGCCACCACGCTGGGTGGGTTAGCCCTGCAGCTAGCGGACGCGTTGCATAACCGTGGCTTTGTGGTGGTATCGCCGCTGCAAAGCGACGCGGTGCTGGGCATCAGTGCAGCGGCACTTAACGTGCTCCAGCCAGCCTGGGCCGAGTTGCCGCGTGACGGCCATCTGCGTGATGGTGGTAGTTACCGTGCGCGCCGGCACAGCTGTTTTGTTTGCGAACCTCATGCGGCGACACCGCTCACCTTGGTGCCGCACCGTGCCCATTGGCAACCAGTCGATTACAATGCTCTGCACGGCGGCTTTGAACGCATGTTCGAACCCATCGCACCGAGCGTGGTAACCGACCCAGCGTGGCAACAACTGCTGGTGCAGCTCACCGAACTTTTCAACTTAGTACGCTCCGGCCCGCGCTGGTTTATCGAAGCCCATCAATTTCGCATCGACACGGCAACCGGAATCGGTCGACCGACCCCCGAAGGCGCACACCGCGATGGGGTCGATTTTGTGGCTGTCATTATGGTGAACCGGGCCCATGTCAAAGGCGGCGAGACCCGGGTATTTGAAGCGGATGCGCCCGTGCTGGCGACCGCGACGGTCGAACCCGCGGCAACGTCCGTGCTTAATGGCGTGCGGTTCACGTTACATGAACCGTGGTCGATGCTGTTGATCGACGACGAACGAGTAATTCACGAAACTACACCGCTGCAACCCGATGGCAGCGGCGAAGCCGGTGTGCGTGACACGCTGGTCTTGACGTTTCGTCGCGATGGGTTTCAAGCACCTCGCGAGTAGGGCGGACCGCCGTTGCACGCGTGCACTCGTTCACAAAAATGCGCCCGCCGTGATGAAGTGTCGTGTTACCAACGCAGCATGAAAATGTCATGGATGGTTGGTCTGGTCGTCATGCTAAGCACAGTACTAAGCCGGCCAGCCCACGCGAGTTTCGTCAACTACACGAGCCGCGAGATCAACCTCAAGATCCTCTACTACGCACCGCGTGACACCACCGCAGCGACTGAAAACTTGCAGTACGTTTATGGCAAAACCAACCCTGATGCTAAAGGCAAGCTCATCAAACTTGCGACCCAAAGCGACAGCAAGAATGACCACATCGGCGACAGCATGGTGTTCTTCGATTTTTTGCCGCTCAACCTCGGCGAGATTCGCGGTTTCAAAGTCCGCCTTCATTTGTACGCTGTGCCCGTCGCTGACGACTACAACGCATCACGGGTGTTGTTACTTAAAGGTGTCGACGGCATCGTGTTCATCGCCGATGCTGCGCCGACCCAAGCCAAGGCCAACCTGGCGCGCTTGCTTGAACTGCAAACTAACCTCAAAGAGCTAGGTTACGATTTCGCGAAATTGCCGATCGTATTTCAATTCGTCGGCGTGGCGGCCCCGAAGGCAACGGCTGTGGCGGACCTGAAAATTGCACTTGGGATTCGCGATCAACCGTTTTTCGAAGCCGATCCAACCGCTGGCTTCGGCGTATTCGATACGCTCAAAGCAGTGACCAAGTTGGTGCTGATGGACCTCAAAAAAGGTGCCGACAAGGCGACCATATCGACGACACCTAAAGCTGCCGTCAAACCCAAAGCGACGGCCAAACGTAAGCCCAAAATCACCCGCTAGCAGCCGCTGTGTCGGAGCGTTGCGCCACTAACCAGCATCGCTTTGACCAAGTGTCAAAGCTGCTGGTTAGCCTCGATTGTACAAGGGACGTTCCGGGACGTTCCCAATGCCAGTCACGTAAGAAAACGTTGACAAAATCCGCAGCAATCCTGAGGTCTTACTCGGTACTCGGACGACGGTACTCGGGCGACGGCCGCGGAGCCTTACCGACGACGCACAAGAGCCGTGG
>JAYWHS010001176.1:0-6676 GCA_043777635.1 Kofleriaceae bacterium
TTGCGAAATGCGTCGGAATGATTGGTCCAGCCGGCTTCGGCACCGGGCAGGAATGCTCCGGCGTAATCACCGTAGGTGGTTTGCTGCATGTGCGCAGCGGTGGCAAAGGCCGGTGGGATGCCGGTTGAGTCGCTGAGCATCCATGCAAGATGATCGAGGAGGAACGTGCGGATGGTGGCGAATTCGCGATGCCACAATAAATAACTTGCACCCTTTACCAACACTGCGATGCGACCGGGCGCAGCAAGCCGAGTTAGGTGCGCCAACAATGCCGGATGTTCAACCAAATAATCATTGGCCAAGTTCCAGCCAATGTGGCGATGCACCCGTGTCGTGGCTTCGCCAGCCAGCCGAAACTCAATTTCAACGTTGGCGAACGCTTCGGCAAAATTTGGCGAGTGCCAGGTAGTTTTGCGCGCAGCGGCCGGCCCGGCGCTGTCAAGCGCACGCACATCGTCGTCGGTTACGTACTGCAAAACACCATCGGCACCGATGCGAAAATACCGCATGGCCACCGGCGTTGCGCCAACCGTAGCAAGGCCAAGCAAAAACGAACTCACTTGGCCCGGCAACTCGTTGCGCTGTTGCGCCGACAAATTCTCACTGGTGTTCGAGCCGACCGACAGCAACCCACCGATTTGCAACCGCAAAGATCCCAGCGAGTGCCGTAACGCCGCACCCTGCAATGTTGTGATCCGTCGAGGATCACCGGCCAGTTCGAGCGAGATCGTAGTAATTGACATCGCGTTGGGAAACGCCACCAAGGCCGAGAGTAAATCGCCGCCACCAAACGCATACAGCAACGTGGTTGGCACATCGGGCGGCGCCAGTGCCGCCAAAAACGGTTGGGCCTCGGCCATATAACTGGTGCGATATTTTGCAATGCGCTTTGCGATGGCGCGGCAGTGTTCTGTAATGGTTCCGACATCTGCGGATGTCAACGTTTCCGGCAAGGCCGCATCGCCACCGCACGCTGCGATACGAAACAGCAACTGCATTTCATGATCAAAATTATGGCCGACCACGGCCCCGCTCATTTGTCCGGCAGGTGCAGCTTGCGCAATCGCAGGTTGCGGCGCGGCCAAACCCGTAGCGTTACGATGTGCTGCGGTCGCTCCGATGGCGTCAGTGGCCGAAGGACCGATGCGACTTGCATCAGCATCAGCGGCCGGCCGGCCGCCGAGTTCAGTGACCGATGGAATATCCGAAACATCAACTCGCGCTGGAGGCCGGGTGGTCTTGGACGAACAAGCAGCCGCGTGGGCCACCGCAAGACCAAACCACAACGCTGCCGCCAGGTGCTTCATCATCATAACGTTGCCAACGCGTGAGCAGACCAGCTTAGTCCCCACCGCCCCCACTATTGGCACCGGCGTACATCTTATCGAGCGAGTCTTTGTAGCGCTTCTCAACGACTTTACGTTTCACTTTGAGGCTCGGCGTAAGCTCACCTTCTTCGACCGTGAAATCACGGGGTAAGACCTCAAATAGCTTGATAGTTTCATACTTGGCCAAGGTTTTATTTACGTCGGCCACATACGGTTCGAGCATGGCTTTAACTTCGGCCAGCGCGACCACGTCGCTGTACGTTTTGCCGTCTTGGTGGTGCTCGCGCGCCCACTTCATGATCGATTCTTCGTCGAGCGTGACCAATGCGGTCACGTAGTTGCGCCGGTCACCGTGCACCACAACTTGGCTGATGAATGGACAAGCCGCTTTGAGCTTGCCTTCCAAATGCGCTGGGGCCACGTACTTGCCGCCTGAGGTTTTGATCAAATCTTTTTTGCGATCAGTAATGCGCAAAAAGCCTTGTGCGTCGATCTCGCCGATATCACCGGTACGCAGCCAGTGGTCGTTGGTCAGGGCTTCGGCGGTGGCTTGGTCGAGATTGTGGTAACCGCGCATCACGCCAGGGCTGCGAATTAGAATTTCGTTGTCTTCTGGCGCCAACTTGACGTCAGTGCCCGGCATTGGCAAGCCTACCGAACCAAACGCATACGCGCGCGGGCGGTTCACGAAACTCGCAGCGCTTGATTCGGTTAGGCCGTAGCCTTCGAGAATCAAAATCCCACAGGCATGAAAAAACTCGGCAATTTCACGAGCCAGCGGTGCCGAGCCGGACACGAAATAGCGAACCCGGCCGCCAAAACGTTGCTTGAGTTTACTAAATACGAGTTTGTCAGCCAACTTGAGCTTGAGCGCGAGCAAACCTGACGGCTCTTTGCCTTGTTGCCGCACCGCCGAACCCTCACGCCCAACTGCCAATGCCCAATAGAAAATCTTAGCTTTCAAGCCACCTTGTTCGGTGACCCCAGCGATGACTTTATTATGAACTTTTTCAAAAATGCGCGGTACCGCAGCCATAAACGTCGGGCGGATCACCGCGAGATTATCGATGACTTTGGGAATGCGGCCATCAACGGCGCACACCGAGCCAGTGACCACATGCATCGCCATCAACACTTTGCCAAAGGAATGCGACATCGGCAGCCACAAATACTGCACATCGTCGGCAGTGATTAGTTTCATGGCGTCCATGGCATCGGCGCAATAAGCCCAACACTCATGCACCAAACGCACGCCTTTGGGCTGGCCGGTCGTGCCAGAGGTGTAGATCAGCGTCGCGAGATGTTCGCCTTCAATACCGGCAATTGCTTTGTCCACGGCGTCGGGATTCGCAGCTAACCATGCGGCACCACGGGTCTCAAGCTCGGCCAAGGTGAGCACCCAACCGTCACTATTGCTACCGGGAATCGCGCCTTCCATCAGAATCACAGCGCGCAGATCCGGCATGGCTTGACGGTGAGCGAGCAATTTTGCCAGCTGGCTGCTGTCTTCAACGAAAGCAATTTTAGTACCGGAATCAGCCAGAATAAACGCGCACTCGTCGGCCGTGCTCGACGGATACACGGTCGTCGTCGCTGCACCCGCGGACAAAATGCCCAAATCGGCGAGGATCCATTCGACTCGGGTGTTACACACAATACCGACGCGTTCTTGCCGACCAATATCGAGTGCAAGCAAGCCTGCGGCCATGGCCCGTACACGCTCGCCTGCTTCGCGCCACGTCATCGAGCGCCATTGTTCAGCTACCGGGTAGCGAAACGCTTCGCGATCCGGCGTGGTCTTGACCCGATGCTGCATCAAGCCAGCCATCGAGGTCGTTTTGCGTTCTAAGCGTTCAGGGGCAATTGCTTCGGCCACGGAGTCCTCCAAATCGGTCGCGACCGTAACATAACAGCGATGAACCGAGGGGCAAGACGGCGTGGCCCTGTGCTCATTCCACAGAAGAAATCTGACTCGACCGCCAATCGTCGCGATCTAGTTACGATTGTCGGCAAAAACATTCAAAAGACCGTCGACAACTGCTCCGCGAACACTTGCGTGCCACCGCCAAGCGAGCGATACACAGCGCTTGTTTTTATCGGAGAAAAAAATGATCAAACGAATCCTGCCAGTGTTAGCCCTGTTCGTTGCGTTGGTGTTTGCACCAGCCTGCAAAAAAGCCCAAGACCTGCTCAAGTACAAAGATCAAGCCACCGCCTTGGTAACGAAGTACGGACCACAACTCGAAGCCCTCAAACCGCGTTTGGCTGGTTTGCTCGGCAAAGTCGAAGCACTCAAAAATGTGCCAGGCTTCGACAAACTCCAAGGCATGCTTGCCGGTCCACAAACCGCAGCCAACGAAGCCTCCGCGTTGTTGACCTCGGTACCTGCTAAAATGGCAGCCGTGAAATCTGTCGACGAAGCCACCAAGATCGTCGCTGAAGTGCAAGGCATCGAAGGCAAAATTTCGACCATCAACGCAGGGCTCACGGCCGCTGAAGCTGAAGCAACCAAGTTGGAAGCCGAAGCCGCTAAAACTGTAGCACCAGCAGTCGACCCAGCCGCAGTCGCAGCTTACACGTTTAAACTGTCGACTGGCTTTGACCTCAAAGGCAACAACGGCGGCATCGAGCAAATGCTGATCGGATTCATCGAAGACAAAACCAAAGTTGTCGACAAGACCACCTGGTTTTCGTTTGACCAACTGGCTTTTCAAACTGGCAAAGCCGAACTGGACATGGACAAGTCGAAAGCCCAACTCGACAACATCAATGAAATCCTCAAAGCCTTCCCAGCCGCCAAAATCAAACTCGGTGGATACACCGACAACGTAGGCAAAGCTGAAGACAACAAGAAGCTGTCGCAAGAACGCGCCGAAGCCGTTATGAAAGCCCTCGTCGCCATGGGCATAAAGGCCGATCGCCTCGAAGCCGAAGGATATGGCCAAGAGCACCCAGTGTGCGCAGCCAACGACACCGACGACTGCAAAGCGAAAAATCGCCGCATCGACGTCCGCGTTTCGGCCAAGTAAGCCATCATATCGCGACGCGGCCATCGTACGGCTGCGCGCTATACACACGCAATCAAGGGCCGCCACTAGCGGCTCTTTTTGCGTTTCGGCCGCCCGCCGATAGAGCGCCTCGCAGTGGGGCCACGAAAGCCAGCAAAGACAGCTCTCGGTTGCCATGGTATTGTGCAACCATGAAAATCCCGGCTCAGCCCAAGGTCATCATCCGCAGCTGCCGCGACTATGATGTTGATAAAATTCATCAGATTATTCGCGAGGGTCTCGAGGAATTGAACCTGCGTCCGACGGGTCGCACCTTGGTGAAGCCAAATTTGGTCGCGGCTGGTGAGCTGTTCCCTCACGCCTACACCCGCCCCGAATTCGGCGAAGGCCTGCTGCGCGCGCTGCGCGATGTCGCAGGGCCGGACATGACCGAGCTTGCGGTCGGTGAACGCTGTGGCATCACGGTGCCAACCCGTGCGGTCTACCGCGATTCAGGCTGGGATGACATGCTGGCCCGCGTCGACGGCGTCAAACGCTATTGCTTCGAAGAAGAGCAACAAGTTGAAATCCCGCTGACTCACCCGGACCGCTTGCGCGATTATATTTTCACGCCCGAGCCGGTCGCGCGCGCTGATTTTTTTGTGAATGCGCCAAAATTCAAAGCTCATCCGTGGACCACGGTAACGTTTTCGCTCAAGTCCTATATCGGCATCCAAGATGATCGCCATCGCTTGATCGATCACGACCACAAGCTCAACGAAAAGATCCGCGACCTACAATACATTTTACAGGGCCAGTTTATGGCGATCGATGCCATCACCGCAGGTGAAGGCCGCATGCTCACGCCCACACCTTTTGATCTGGGCTTGATCATTATGGGCAACTCGCAGGTTGCTTTCGATGCGGTGTGCAGCCACATCATCGGTGTTGATCCGCGCTCGGTCGATCATATTCGCCTAATTGAAGATGCCGGATTTGGAACGACCGACCTGGCCAAAATTCAAATCACGGGCGACGTATCGTTGGCCGAAGCCCAAGCGCGAGCACAAGGCTTCAAAGTTGGCCTGATTCGAGTTGAAAAATACTTTGAAGGCACCAGCATTACCGCCTACGCCGGCCCGCCACCCGAGGGCGAACAAGGTGAATATTGCTGGGGCGGTTGTCCTGGCGCGATCGAAGAAGCGATTGAGATTCTGCGGCAATTCGACAAAGAGTGCGATGGCAAAATTCCACGCATGCATGTGGTCTTTGGTCGCTACGATGGCCCGATTGATGCTGCGCCAAGTGAAAAAGTCGTGTTCATTGGCGACTGCGCCGAGTGGCAGGGCCATATTGGCGAGAATCTAGTGCAGATTAAAAATCTGTATCGCGATCGCAGCACGCTCGATCCGCACCACGCCAAGCACGAAGACATTTTTAAAAAACTGGCGACCACGCGGTTCAAGATCAGTCGCGAACAAGTAGTGCGGCTCGAAGGCTGCCCGGTTTCGGTCGCGGAGCAGGTGCTCGCGTTGGTCGAAATTGCAGGATTAAAAAATCCTTATCTCGATCCAACCCAAGCGGTAAAATTTGGTCGGTCGTATTTGGGCTGGAAGTCGCGCGTCATCCTCAACCGCTTGCAAAACAAACGTTACCAGCAAGATGGCACGTTCCAAAATCGCGGAGCGTCAGCACCGGAACTACCGGCCAAGTAGCCATGTTGTTCTTGTATTCACAAATGCGCCGCTCGGCGTTGTTGCGCCGGCACAGCCAACGCCCGATCGGTGCGAGGGTCCAGCCACGAGTTGCGACGCGTCGACCGCGAGCCGTCAAGGCCGCCATAGCGCGTACTACCAAGCAAGCCGACGTCGCCAACGCGCCTCCCCTGTTGTTCGGCAGCGCGCTGCTCGAAGCCAGCAATTACACCATCGCCCTGCCGATGGCGCGCATCCATAACGGTAGCTTGTTGCATCGGCTGTGGCTTCGGTTCTGGCGTTAACCAGAGTTTTAGATTTGTCGCACGAGCCGCGTCGCAGTCGCATCTCATAGAGTGTTAATGTGCCGCCATGGCCATTCGGCGCGTGCATCATTTGAACTGTGCAACTATGTGCCCGCGGGTACCAGCGCGTTGGATGGGCCAACATGGCAAAGCCCGCGCGGTCGCGCATTGTTTGCTGCTTGAAACCGATAGCGACGGCTTGATCCTCGTCGATACCGGCTTAGGACTGCGGGATATCGCCGATCCGCAACGCTTGCCCGCGACATTTCGCTGGGTGTTGCGACCGCAGTTGGTCGGCGCCGAAACCGCCCACGCCCAAATCATTGCCCTTGGCTTTCGACCCAACGATGTTCGTCACATTT